>NZ_JBFRVM010000080.1:0-56938 GCF_041475145.1 Vibrio sp. 10N.222.49.A3 | reverse complement strand
CTGACTGGAGCAGATCAGATTGCTGTTGATGGTCAGTAGCTAAAGTTGATAGCAATTGACGACATCACGAACACGAAAAAAGGGTTGGCATAATGCCAACCCTTTTTGTTTTTAATTCTTTAGACTATCAGATCATGCGTACGCGCAGCGCAGTTTCATGATTTCACTATTTATTTCTTTCACGGTTTGGAAGTGACGCTTCTCTGCTCGGTCTGGTAGTACGAGTTTACCGTTATCAAACTCAAATTTACCTACGCCGTAAATGTAGATTCGTCCTTTGAAAAGTCGACTTACATGTTTAGCAATCATACTCGGTGTATAGCGCTTAAACAGTCTCATTTTTAATTATCCTTATATTTACCTAGCCTGCATATTATAGAAAAACTCCGAGATAATTATTGTGATAAGCATGGAGTAATATGCAGTAGAGTTGACGTTAATTAGATATTTGTGCTGTTCTAAGCACTTTCTTCAGTAAATATCTATTTTTACGTGAGCTCCTCCCCAAAATAGTACTGAGTAGTGAACTGCTACGAACTTTCCTGTCCGGTATTAAGCAGTGCTAATGTTACAAGTATAAGAATAGGCGGAATTTTTTTGTTTGTGTAATCAAATTGTAAATTTTGAACAAAAAAAAGCCCGTCTAAAACGGGCGAATAGTCACAGATGCATTACACAAAAGTGGATACTGATGTTACTCAGTGGATTCACTTGTACTGATTTGCTTAAAGGCTAGTCAGTAAAATCACAATAACGCAAATTCAACATTGTGACTACTTATGCTTTTATTTTGAGTAACTATTTAAGGTGGGTGTGTTTTTCTTATGACGAAGTTCACACTAAAAATGTACTCAATGAAATATTAAAATGAAGTTTGCGAAGCATGATCTGTTCGAAACGTTCATCGACTGATGTCAGCGACGATCGGTGCACATAGTGCTATGAGATCATTGGGATCCAACGCAACGCCAGCCATTCGATCACCCGAGCTAATGGTAACGGTCGAGTTGCTCTGAATGGAAGGATCAAAAATGATCGGCATGTATCTCTTTAGAGCAATAGGCCCAACACATCCAGCTTTAAAGCCGGTGATGGCTTCAACATCAGCGAGTGATACGCAGGTCATTCGACGGCAATTCAGTACCGAGCGTACTTTCTTTGGATCGATAGAGCGATCGCCAGGAGTACAGGCCAACGCATACTGGTTTCCCATATCCTTAAGCAGGATGCACTTGACCATTTGAGAGGCATTAATACCTCGTTCTTGCGCTGTCTCTTCGATGCTGGTGGTTGGCTTGCTTTGCACCAACAGGCGATAGTCCACCTGCTGTTGATCTAACCATTGTGTAATCAGTGTTTCCACGTGGCTACTCTTCGTCAAGGCTGTAAGGCAGTGGCAGAATGTTCCATATTTGCTCAGGTTGCGCAGTCAATCGAAGCTGAACATCGTCATCAAGGTTGTTTGGCAACACCATCAAACCAATCGCCTGATTATCAGCAAATTGATAGACGTTTAATAGTCGGCCTGCACCGCGCCAGTTCTCACCTACGCTGCGCTCTAGTTCAATCGTATTCTCTAGAGACAATACATCTGAACTCGTTCCTGAAACAATGCGCATTTCACGCTTGTTCATGCCACGGTATTTAGCACGAGCAACTGTTTCTTGACCTGTGTAACAGCCTTTTGAAAAGCTGATACCGCCAATCGCTTGCAGGTTGAGTGCTTGAGGGATGTGTTCGTTTTGCTCTGCTTTCGATAGGTTCGGCTGAGCATCAAGAATTTCATGATACTGCCAAAGCGCTTCTGATACTTTTTCTGCAGTGCTGCTTGATACCAAGGCTTCTGCTGCTTCTTGCGTAACAAGTAGAGCCCAGCGGTTGTCAGAGACTTGAACAGCGGTGCCACCAGAGATTACACGCACTTTACCTTGGCTTTTTGAAATCGAGTCAATGTATTGATCAGCGGACGCGCCCATGACACCGATAACAACGTCAGACGTTTGCTCGATATCAACCTTAGAGAATACAGCGTATTTCTTGATTTCAACTAATTCGACTTCAATCGCAGACTTAGGCTGCATGAGTGCGTAGCCACCGTTGTGGTGGAACAAGCGAAAGATACTCCATACCTTTCCTTTCGCATCACAATGCGCACCTAATGTAGATTCATCATTAGGAAGAGTGACGACATCGCACGTAACTTGACCTTGTAGGTACGACTTTTTGTCATCGCCTATCATGGTAATTGCGCTCCAATCTGACACGTGTGTCATCATCAGTTCTGGAAGCGATTCATTTTGCGTATGAGCGAGCGGCTGAAATGTGTTTTTCCAATCCATTTTATCTTTCCTAAGAATTTTATTTGGCTCTATGTTAATCCGGTTCTGTTTCTTTGTCAGCTTAGGTTTTTTTGTGAGCTTAGATAGGGACTGTGACTCACATAGTAGTTGCAGAGCGTATGACTTGTTACACTCCGAGAAAGAAAAATTATAGGTGAGGATAGCCAATGTACACTGCAGAGCAGAAAGCACGAATTAAATGGGGTTGCCGTCGTGGCATGTTGGAACTTGACGTAGTTATCATGCCATTTTTCGAAGAGTGTTTTGATTCATTGCAAGAGCAGGAGCAGCGTGAGTTTGTTTCTCTATTAGAGTGTGATGACCCAGACCTGTTTACTTGGGTAATGGGACACGGACGCAGTGAAAACCTAGGCCATGCTTCAATGGTTGATAAAATTGTCGCGCATAACCTCAGCAAGGTTCGTTAAGCTTCAGCTTAACCCTTCGTATTCCGCATTATTTGCAAAAGGCACTGTTTTTGGGTGCCTTTTGTTTTTCATCGTTTTCTCTTCTATTCCACTCGCTGTTGCCCTCTATTGTTTAGCTTTAGTGTTCAGTTTGTTTAAAGCCAATCATGTAATCTTGAATACAGCACATGGATGCTTTGACTATAAAGAAGATGGCGAGATTCGACTCAATGAGCAAGCCTACACACTTAAGTCCGTTGATAAGATCTGGGCGCAGTTCTTCGTTAAATTGCAGTTTGAGTGCGGATATTCAGTCTTGTTGTGGCGAGATAGTTGCAATGAACGTGAATATCGACACTTCTTGGCGCATTTACAACGAGTCCGTTTGATAAACGAAAGCATTGGATAAACAAGAACCAAAGATAAAAGAAAGGGAGCGCTAGG
The DNA here is from genome assembly GCF_041475145.1 of Vibrio sp. 10N.222.49.A3. NCBI lineage: Bacteria > Pseudomonadati > Pseudomonadota > Gammaproteobacteria > Vibrionales > Vibrionaceae > Vibrio > Vibrio sp. 10N.222.49.A3. The sequence continues at coordinate 53,748 of NZ_JBFRVM010000080.1, read as the reverse complement.
CTCCCTGTCGTCTTTTTCCATGACCAAAAATTAAGACTGGTTTTTCTCTGGTGTCAGAATGGTTGGGCCGCTGTCTTCAGCAAGTTCTGGGTAATCCAGCGTGTAGTGTAGGCCGCGGCTCTCTTTACGTTGCATTGCACAGCGAACCATCAACTCAGCCACTTGTAGTAAGTTACGCAGTTCTAATAGGTTATTTGAAACCTTAAAGTAGCTGTAGTACTCATGAGTTTCCTGCTGCAACATCTGAATGCGGCGCATTGCACGTTCAAGGCGTTTGTCCGTTCGAACAATACCCATGTAATCCCACATGAACAGTCTTAGCTCGTGCCAGTTGTGTTGAATGATCACTTCTTCATCACTGTTGGTGACTTGGCTTTCATCCCATGCCGGAAGTTCAGCGCACAGTTGAGATTGGTCGATGTTTTCAACGATATCTTTTGCGGCTGCCCACGCGTATACCACACACTCAAGCAGTGAGTTTGAAGCCATACGGTTTGCACCGTGCAAGCCGGTATAACTCACTTCGCCAATTGCATATAGGTTAGTTAAGTCGGTTTGACCTTGCTTATTCACCATGACACCACCACAAGTGTAGTGAGCTGCCGGTACGATTGGAATCGGTTCTTTGGTCATATCAATCCCCAAATCCATCAAGCGAGTATGGATCATTGGGAAATGCGTCGTGATGAATTCTTCAGGTTTGTGGCTGATATCAACATACATGCAGTCAGCACCTAAGCGCTTCATTTCAAAGTCAATCGCACGAGCAACCACATCGCGTGGAGCCAATTCACCGCGCTCATCGAAGTCCTTCATAAAGCGAGAGCCATCTGGGCGACGCAAATAGGCACCTTCACCACGCAATGCTTCCGTTAGTAGGAAGTTACGCGCTTCTGGGTGGAATAAGCAAGTCGGGTGGAACTGGTTGAACTCAAGGTTTGCCACACGACAACCCGCACGCCAAGCGATAGCAATACCATCACCTGAAGAGACATCTGGGTTAGAGGTGTATTGGTAAACCTTTGAAGCGCCGCCTGTTGCTAATACAACAAATTTAGCGCGCACGGTTTCAACGTGTTCTTGGTTACGGTTCCAAATATAGGCACCGATAACCTTGTCTTTCGAACCACCTATCTTATCTTCAGTGATTAAATCCAGCGCATTGTGACGCTCGAAGATCTCGATATTTGGGTGATTCTTGACGTTATCTTGCAGTGAGGTTTGCATCGCCATGCCAGTTGCATCGGCAGCGTGCAGAATTCTGCGGTGACTGTGGCCGCCCTCACGAGTGAGGTGATATTTTGGTTGGCCTTCTGTGCTGTTCTCATCTTTATCAAATGGAACACCACCATCAATCAGCCATTGCACACACTCTTTAGCATTTTCAGCAATGAATTGAACTGTATCTTCTTCGCATAACCCAGCCCCAGCAATTTGAGTATCTTCTACATGAGACTCAATACTGTCTGATTCATCGAACACCGCCGCAATACCACCTTGTGCGTAATACGTCGATCCTTCGCTGCGTGGTCCTTTGCTTAATACAATTACTTTTGCATGTTCTGCTACGCGTAAGGCTAATGACAAGCCTGCCGCACCACTTCCTACCACTAATACATCACACTGATGTTCACGGTTTGCGTTCATAAAACTTATTAAATCCCGGGCTATAGTCGAGTTGTCCATGCTCAATTGACTTCGTCTTGTTTTAGGAGTTTGGGTAAGACTGTTATAATCTTTCCCTAGTCATCCTAAAACACGACACAAAATCAATATATAGACAGCTATCTAGAAATATTTAATTGCTCAATACCATTGCTTTTGCTCAAGTTTCCCCAAATTGATAGGGATAACTATTTTTATTACATCACATTGTGAAACAATAATGGCAAATAATTTTAGGAAAGTTGGAACTTTCGGTATTTGGCTTAGTCACAATAGTGCTCTTGTAGACGGTGGTGTCAATACTACATTTCGCATAATTAGTACCCATATCTGTGAAGGTAAGGGTTATAACAATAGGAGTACCCGCTCGAATGAACGAGCAGCTAACCGATCAAGTGTTGATTGAGCGAGTTCAGAGTGGAGATAAGCAGGCATTTAACTTATTAGTGGTTAAGTATCAAAACAAAGTTTGTAATCTTATCTCTCGATACGTGAATAATTCCGGTGATGTACCTGATGTAGCACAAGAAGCTTTTATTAAAGCTTACCGCGCGATACCTAACTTTCGTGGTGAGAGTGCTTTCTATACATGGTTGTACCGAATTGCCGTGAACACCGCTAAAAATCATATTGTTGCCCAGAGCCGCAGGCCGCCAGCAACAGATGTCGATGCAGAAGATGCAGAATATTACGAAACAGGCAGCGCGTTAAAAGAAATATCGAACCCTGAGAACTTAACGCTGTCAAACGAATTGAAACAAGTTGTTTTTGGAGCGATTGAAGCGCTACCCGAAGACTTAAAAACTGCAATGACGTTGCGTGAGCTCGAAGGTTTGAGCTACGAAGAGATTGCAGAAGTAATGGATTGCCCTGTAGGAACCGTACGTTCGCGTATTTTCCGAGCTCGTGAAGCGGTAGAAAAGAAAATTAAACCTCTTTTACAACGCTAGAACTTGTAATAATTATGGTGAAAATAATGGCTGATAAAGAAAAGCTTTCGGCACTCATGGATGGTGAAACGATCGATAAAGCTCTCATAGTAGATCTCGAATCTGATCAAGAAAGCATGGATACCTGGCAGAGTTACCATTTAATTGGTGATGTTATGCGTGGGGATGCGCCAGAAACTCCAGAGTGGAACATTGCTAACAGTGTAGCGGCAGCGCTTGATGATGAGCCTGCACATGGTTCAATGTCGAACCTGCACCAATTGAATGTTGAACCTACTGTTGCTCCAATTGAAGAGCAGCCTAAACCTCAGCAAGCGAAGCGTCAGCTTCCTGCATGGTTACAACAGTTTGGACAAGTTGCCGTGGCAGCGTGTGTTTCATTAGCAGTTGTATTAGGTGTTCAGCAATATGGCGGCAGCGATCCCGCAGCTCCAGAGCAGTTGCCTGTACTCCAGACGATTCCATTTGCAGGTTCTGCGGAACCAGTAAGCTTAACACGTGACTCTGTTGAGAGACCTGCATCTGAAGCTAACATGCAAGAGCAACGCAAACGCGTTCATGCATTGTTAGAAGATTATGAGCTACAACTAAGATTAAACAGTGATGCATCGCCAATGGAAGATGCACGCCTAGAATCGGATATTGAATGAAGAAAATCCTGGTCAGTGCACTGACACTGTTCAGCTTGATGTCTCCAACAGCCTTTGCAGAGGAAACCACTGCAAAGGACTTGTTACATCAAATGAACGAGGCCAGTCAGCATCTAAATTACGAACTCTCCTACATATTGATAAAGAAGAGCAGTATTGAACCTCTGCTTTATCGTCATGCAGTTAACGACGACCAACAACTTGCACACCTTGTTTATCTAAGCGGCCCTGTTCGTGAGGTTATTCGACGTGGTAATGAAGTTAGCTACATCGAACCGGGTACAGAGCCATTTACTATTCAGTCTGGCAGCATGGTTGCACCTGTCATACCGATGATTAATCGAGATATCGATTCTCTCAACCAATACTACGATTTTGTAAAAGTTGGGCGTTCTCGTGAGGCGGGCAGTACCACGCAAGTATTACGCGTAGTGCCGAAAGACGGCCTTCGATACTCTTATGTGGTTTGGGTCGACGAGAAAACCAACCTTCCTTTGCGTGCCGATCTTTTGGATCGTGATGGCGAAGTGCTTGAGCAGTACCGCACTATCTCTTATGTCGTGAACGATAAAATTGCAGAAGCAATGGGCGGCTTGAATCAAGCTAAATTGCCGAAGGTTTTGTCATTGCCAGAAGGCTTGGTGAGTGAGACCGACTGGCAAGCCTCGTGGGTGCCAGAAGGATTTAAATCGAAAGAACTCAGCCGTTACCAAATGGCTGCGACCGAGAAAATGGTTGAAAGCCAGCTTTTCAGTGATGGATTATTTAGCTTTTCGGTTTATATCGCCGATAAAGACGAACATTCATTGAAAGGACAGCTGGTACGCCAAGGGCGAAGAACCTTGCACAGCTTAGTGATTGGCGACAAAGAAATCTCTGTGGTTGGTGATATTCCGCCAGCAACGGCCAAGCGTATCGCTCAATCCGTCACGTTCAATAAACCGGCACCAGCGCAATGATGACTGCGTTGGCAACCGTTAGCTCAGTCGAACAAAAAGGTAAGCAATATTTTGTTCAACTGAGCTGCGAACAACAAACCAGTTGCAGTAGCTGCTCATCTCAAAAAAGCTGCGGAACGGGTATTGTGACCAAGGCTGTTGGCAATAAATCCTTGTTTTGGCAGCTTAAAACCCAAAGCTTAGTTAAAGCCGGCCAGATCGTAGAAATTGGCTTTCCAGAAAAAAGCCTACTTCAGTCTGCAGCTATTGTTTATCTTATCCCGCTTTTCATGTTGATGGTTGGTGCTGGTTTTGGACAACTCTTGTTACAACCCTTATTCCAAGGGGGCGAGGGCATTGTTATCTTAACTGCAGCGCTGTTTACTGCTGGTGGTATTGGTTTGGCGAAGCGCTTAGCTAAACCAATGGAAGACAAATCCAAGCAAGAAGTTGTCTTGATTAGAATCCTAGGCAAGTCTCTCATCTAATTTATGATGCTTATTGCCCTTAAATTGGGTAGAATCTGCCAACTTGATTGAAATGCCGCCACCAATGCTGACTGTAGATTGGACGCGTTGCGGCTTTCTTATTATCCCTATTCAAAGAGTTTAGTCACACCAAGCCTATGAAGCACATTCGTAATTTTTCGATTATCGCCCACATCGACCACGGTAAGTCGACCCTTTCTGACCGCTTAATCCAAGTTTGTGGAGGGTTAAGTGAACGTGAGATGGCAGCTCAAGTCCTCGATTCTATGGATATAGAACGCGAGCGTGGTATTACAATTAAAGCGCAGAGTGTGACTTTAGATTACAAAGCTAAAGATGGTGAAACTTACCAACTTAACTTTATCGATACCCCTGGACACGTAGACTTCTCTTATGAAGTATCTCGCTCTCTAGCCGCTTGTGAAGGCGCGCTTCTTGTAGTGGATGCCGGCCAAGGTGTTGAAGCTCAAACTCTAGCAAACTGTTACACCGCGATCGAAATGGAACTGGAAGTAGTGCCAATCTTGAACAAGATTGACTTACCTGCTGCTGAACCTGAACGAGTTGCTGAAGAAATCGAAGAGATCGTTGGTATCGATGCGATGGAAGCGACGCGTTGTTCTGCAAAAACCGGTATCGGTGTTGATGACGTTCTTGAAAACATCGTAACGGCTATCCCGCCACCGGAAGGTGATCCAGAAGCGCCACTACAAGCTCTGATCATTGACTCTTGGTTCGATAACTACTTAGGCGTTGTTTCTTTGGTTCGTATCAAGAACGGTAAGCTGAAGAAGAACGACAAGATTAAAGTAATGTCGACAGACCAAGTTTGGGGTGTTGACCGTCTAGGTATCTTCACACCTAAGCAAATCGACACAACTGAGCTAAATACTGGCGAAGTTGGCTGGGTTGTTTGTGGTATTAAAGACATCCTTGGCGCACCTGTTGGTGATACGTTGACGCTTGCAAAAGGCGGCAGCACAGAACGTCTACCTGGTTTCCAAAAAGTGAAGCCTCAGGTATACGCAGGTCTATTCCCAGTATCGTCTGATGACTACGAAAACTTCCGTGACGCACTAGGCAAACTAAGCCTGAACGATGCATCACTATTTTACGAACCAGAAAGTTCAGCAGCACTTGGCTTTGGTTTCCGTTGTGGCTTCTTAGGAATGCTTCACATGGAGATCATCCAAGAGCGTTTAGAGCGTGAATACGACCTAGACCTAATCACAACGGCACCAACCGTAGTGTACGAAGTTGTAAAAACGGATGGCACAATTCTCTATGTTGATAGCCCGGCTAAACTGCCTGCTATTAATGACTTAGAAGAAATTCGTGAACCGATTGCTCGCTGTAATATTCTGGTACCTTCGGATTACCTAGGCAACGTGATCACACTGTGTGTTGAGAAGCGTGGCGTGCAAGTCGACATGGTTTATCACGGTAACCAAGTTGCTGTGACGTACGATCTTCCAATGGCTGAGGTGGTTCTAGACTTCTTCGACCGTCTGAAGTCAACGTCTCGCGGGTACGCATCATTGGATTACAACTTCCAACGTTACGAAGCATCAAACATGGTACGTGTAGATGTATTGTTGAATGGTGAAACGGTTGATGCACTGGCGATCATTACACACAAAGATATTGCCCAGTCTCGTGGTCGTCTACTGGTTGAGAAGATGAAAGAATTCATCCCTCGCCAGATGTTTGATATCGCGATTCAAGCCGCGATTGGTAACCACATTATTGCTCGTTCTACAGTGAAACAACTGCGTAAGAACGTAATCGCAAAATGTTACGGTGGTGATATCAGTCGTAAGAAGAAACTTCTTAAGAAACAAAAAGAAGGTAAGAAGCGTATGAAGCAGATCGGTAACGTTGAACTGCCTCAAGAAGCATTCTTAGCAATTCTTCATGTTGGCAAAGACTAGGTATCAATCGCACTAACTATCTGCTGAACATTACTGGTTAAAATCGTTTATTTCTTTGTTGCAAAGATTGCAATTAGGCCCACTAGTCACTGCACTTTGCGCCTCGAACTAAACGATTTTTCCTGCGTAATCTCCCCAGCATTTAGTCAGCATGATTGATACGGATTAGAAATATTAAGCAGAGTGAAAGGGTTATACTCTTTCACTTTCGTTATTTTTAAAGAAATGAAATTTAAGGGATATCAATGGCTAATACATTTTCGCTTATCTTAGTGATCGTAACTCTAGTGACTGGCATTGTATGGGCGTTGGAAAAGTTTGTGTGGGCGAAGAAGCGCCAACAAAAACTGGCTGACGTTGAAGCACAGTCGAATGGCCTAGACGCTGCAACCAGCGCAAAAGTTACGGCTCAGCCTTGGTGGGTTGAGAACAGTGTGTCCATTTTCCCTGTAATTGCATTTGTTTTGGTTTTGCGTTCATTTATTTATGAACCGTTTCAAATTCCATCTGGCTCGATGATGCCAACACTATTGGTTGGTGATTTCATCTTGGTAGAAAAGTACGCTTATGGTCTAAAAGATCCTGTATGGCGCACTCAATTGGTAGAAACAGGCAAACCAGAACGTGGTGATTCAATCGTATTCAAATACCCACCTCAGCCGAATATCGACTACATCAAGCGTGTTATTGGTATGCCGGGTGATACCATTCGCTACAGCAGCAATAAAGAAATCTGCATTCAAGCGAAGGGTGGCAGTAACTGTAAACCAGTGAAATTGAGTAACGTTGAAGAAAGCCAATTTATTCAAGATGGTGTGCCTCTAATTCAGTTGAATGAACAACTGGGTGACGTAGAGCACCAAATCTTAGTTAACCCATTACGCCGTGATCGTGTGCAAGCATATCAACCTCGCAATGGTGTTAACGAGTGGATCGTTCCAGAAGGCCAATACTTTGTTATGGGTGATAACCGTGACAACAGTGCTGACAGCCGTTACTGGGGCTTTGTCCCTGAAGCAAACCTTGTTGGTAAGGCCGTTGCTATTTGGATCAGCTTCGAATTCGAACGTGGTTCAGACAGTGTACTTCCAACATGGATTCCTACTGGTGTGCGTTTTAATCGCATCGGTGGGATTCATTAATCGATCACATAACACATCGAGAGAGCATGAATTCTCCAATTGATAAACTAGAGAGAAAGATTGGCTATCAGTTTAATGATGCCGATCTTATCCATTTGGCGCTGACTCACCGCAGTGCCGCAGGTAAACATAACGAACGTCTTGAGTTTCTGGGCGATTCAATTTTAAGTTTTGTTATCGCTGATGATCTTTACCACCGTTTCCCTAAGGTAAACGAAGGTGATATGAGCCGCATGCGCGCAACATTAGTACGTGGTCATACATTGGCAGAACTAGGTCGTGAATTCGAACTAGGAGATTACTTAAAATTAGGTCCAGGTGAGTTGAAGAGTGGCGGTTTCCGTCGTGATTCTATTCTAGCGGATGCGGTTGAAGCGATCATCGGTGCTGTCTATTTAGATAGTGATACCGAGGTTGTTCGCCGTATTATTTTAAGCTGGTACCAATCTCGCCTAGAGTCTATTCAGCCTGGTGTATCTCAAAAAGATCCAAAAACTCGCTTACAAGAGTTTTTACAAGGCCGAAGAAATCCCCTACCTGTCTACACAGTGACTAATATTAAAGGTGAAGCACACAACCAAGAGTTTACGGTTGAGTGTGAAGTGGCAGGTGTGGATAAACCTGTTATCGGTAAAGGCACTAGCCGCCGCAAGGCAGAACAAGCGGCTGCTGAAACAGCATTAGAGCAACTAAGCAATGTCTGATAACAATCAAGATTTCGATATCGATGCATTCTTTTCATCTGATAGCAAAAAAACGGGCCTACCGGAAAACCAACACTGTGGCTTCATCGCTATCGTGGGTCGACCAAACGTAGGTAAATCGACGCTTCTGAACCATATTTTGGGTCAGAAAATCTCGATCACATCACGTAAACCTCAGACGACACGCCACCGTATTATGGGCGTAGAAACTGAAGGCGATTACCAAGCGATCTACGTTGATACTCCTGGACTTCATATTGAAGAAAAGCGTGCAATTAACCGTTTGATGAACCGTGCGGCGAACAGCTCACTGAGCGATGTGAATCTAGTATTCTTCCTTGTTGACGGTACTCACTGGACTGACGACGATGAGATGGTACTGAATAAGCTGAGAAAAACAGATTTCCCAGTTGTCCTTTGTATTAACAAAGTAGACAACGTTCAAGACCGTACAGACGTGATGCAACACATGATGGAAGTGTCTAAGAAGATGGACTTCCTTGATGTTGTGCCAATCTCGGCGAAGCAAGGTAAGAATATCGATGTACTGCGTAAGCACGTTCGTAATTCTTTACCAAAAGCGACGCACCACTTCCCAGAAGAGTACGTAACGGATCGCTCACAGCGCTTTATGGCCTCTGAAATCATCCGTGAAAAACTGATGCGATTCACAGGCGAAGAGCTACCTTACTCAGTAACGGTTGAAATCGAGCGTTTTGATTACAACCCAGATAACGATGGTTTCCACATCAATGCTTTGATTCTTGTTGAACGTACTGGTCAGAAGAAGATGGTGATTGGTAAAGCGGGCGAGAAGATCAAAACGATTGGTCGTGAAGCTCGTATCGACATGGAAGAACTGTTCGGTCGTAAGGTTTACCTAGAGACTTGGGTTAAAGTTAAGTCTGGTTGGGCTGACGATGAGCGTGCACTTCGCTCGTTAGGCTACATCGACGATCTATAATATATTGAACGTCACTTTCTGATATTAAGAAAGTTGAATTGAATATAAATACAAGAGAGAGTGCGAACTCTCTCTTTTTGTATCTGTAAGAAGGGTAAGTGATTGAGCGAAGGGTTACAGCGATGCTTTGTGTTGCACCGTCGACCATACAGTGAGTCGAGCCTGATTCTGGACGTCTTCAGCGAAGAGTACGGTCGGGTGACGTTGATGTCTAAAGGTGCGCGGAGTAAGCGTTCTAATTTGAAAGGTGCATTGCAACCTTTTACGCCGCTACTGCTTAAGTGGTCTGGCAATGGTTCAATGAAAACGTTGCGCCAAGCTGAACCGATCAGCTTGGGGCTTCCTCTTGCCGGCATTAATCTGTATTCAGCAATGTACGTTAATGAATTAGTTGGGCGAGTGTTGATGGCCGAAGTGGCCATGCCCGCATTTTTTCATGACTATCTTCATGCCTTAACAGAACTCGCTCATAATGAGAACCCTGAGCCAGCACTGCGTCGTTTTGAATTGGCTCTACTTTCCGCTATGGGGTATGGCGTCGACTTTTTACACTGCGCGGGCACTGGCGAAGCGATTGATCCGAGCATGACTTATCGCTATCGAGAGCAGAAAGGCTTCATCGCTTCGGTGCGTCGAGATAACCTGACTTTTATGGGCGATGAACTTATCGCAATCAGTGAGCGTAGGTTTATCACTAAAGAGCAGTTAAAAGCGGCAAAACGCTTTACACGCATAGCCTTAAAGCCGTATCTTGGCGGCAAACCATTAAAAAGTAGAGAGCTATTTATGCCAACAATAGCCCTCTCTAGAGCACGGAGTATTGGAAAATGAGCTCAATCCTTTTAGGCGTTAATATCGACCATATTGCAACTCTACGTAATGCACGTGGTACTAAATATCCAGACCCAGTACACGCAGCTGAAATTGCTGAACGTGCGGGTGCTGACGGCATTACGATTCACTTGCGTGAAGATCGCCGTCATATTGTTGATCGCGATGTACGTATTCTTGCTGAGACAATCCAGACTCGCATGAACTTAGAGATGGCCGTAACGGACGAGATGGTTCAAATTGCACTCGATACTAATCCTGAGTTCGTTTGCTTAGTTCCAGAAAAACGCGAAGAGCTAACGACTGAAGGTGGCTTGGATGTAGTTGGTCAACTTGAAAAGATCAAAGCGGCGACCGAAAAATTGTCCGCTGCTGGTATCAAAGTATCTCTGTTTATCGATGCCGATCGTGAGCAAATCGATGCTGCGAAAGCGTGTGGCGCACCGTTCATTGAACTGCACACTGGCCACTATGCTGATGCTAAAACTGAAGAAGACCAACAAGACGAGCTTAAAAAGATTGCTGCAGGTGCAAGTTACGCAGACGACCTTGGTATTACAGTGAATGCGGGTCACGGTCTGACTTACCATAACGTAGCGCCGATTGCGGCACTTCCTGAGATTTACGAGTTGAACATCGGTCACTCGATCATGGGCCGCGCAGTCTTTGATGGTTTGAATAAAGCCGTTGCAGACATGAAAGCCGTGATGGAAACAGCGCGCAACAACGCTTAGTTCTTTAACTCGGCATTCGTTTAGTTGTAAGCGTTAAGCGGTTAATCAGTAGAATCGAAAAGTTAATAGATAGAAGTTGGTAGTAGGGTAAACATGGCTGTTGTTGGATTAGGTACAGATATCGCAGAAATTGAACGTGTTGAAAAGGCATTATCACGAAGTGGTGAGGCTTTCGCTCAGCGTATTTTGACCGATTCTGAATTTGAAGTATTCCAGCAACTTAAGCAAAAAGGGCGTTACCTTGCAAAGCGTTTTGCTGCAAAAGAGGCGGCGTCTAAGGCATTAGGCACAGGCATCGCTCTTGGTGTGACCTTCCACGACTTCGAGATTTCAAACGATGAGCATGGCAAGCCAGTTCTAAGCCTGCATAAAAAAGCGCGTGAAATCGCAGATGCGAGTGGTACAAAGTCGATTCACCTGACTATCTCTGATGAGCGCCATTATGCGGTGGCGACGGTACTACTCGAGTCGTAAATAGATTACAGCTACTTTATACCAATCGTAGTAAATAACTGTTCACCCTAGCTTGTTAAAAAACTCGATAACTTCGTTAGAATTTTTGATTGTAGAATAACTACTTATCGAAAAATCCTGCCTTGTTCTCAAGCTTTTTTCCTACGCTATTTTTGATCACTTACTTACTGTGATTGGTATTATATCTGGTGCTCTAGGTTCTAGACAGAAAAAAGCAGAGCTCATGAGCTCTGCTTTTTTATTGGCTGGTAAACCGTTTAATGAATGTTTGTGAGTCAGAAATATTCGCTAGGTCTTGGCTGGTTTCAAATAATGAATCGCGGTTGCTTGAACCTTATCTAATTCATCCTGAAGTTCAAAAAGCTCCGGTTCAATGTCTTCAACAGAAGTGCCTGAACGAAGTTCTTTCTCTATCGTTGCACATACCGACTTAAGCCTTGGTACCCCACTGTATGAGCTGCTGCCATGCATCTTGTGGATGATGTGTGTCAGCGCTTCAACGGGGTAGTCACTGTCTTCGATCGCTTTTTCCGCGGCTTCATAAACTTCAGGAATAAAATCTACGAGCATTTGCAGCATATCGCGTGCGAGGTCTTCTTTATTGGCGGCTTGTTTCAAAGCAGCTTGCCAATCAATGATGATGTTCTTGTGCTCGCTGGCTTCAACTTCTGAAACAGAGCTGTGGTCGATTTCAGCAGAGACCGCCGGGTGATCTGGGTCTATTTTATCAATGTGCTCAATCTCAGAGGTAGGGCTCCAATGAATAAGAACCTGTTGTAACACATGCTCTTCGATAGGCTTGGTTAGGTAGTCATCCATACCTGCTTCAAGTAGTCGGTCACGCTCTCCCATCATTGCATGCGCAGTAACAGCAATCACAGGCGTGTTTGCATTGTTCGCCAACGCCTTAATTTTTTGGCAAGCGGTCACGCCGTCCATCTGCGGCATTTGAATATCCATGAAAATGACATCAAATGGAGTCTCTGTCGCTTTGTCGAGAGCTTTCTGACCACTAGTACAACTGATCACTGTCTCTACGCGCTCTTTTAGCAGCGCAGTAATCAGTTTAAGGTTGGCAGGGTTGTCGTCGACCGCCAATACCGTAAGCGGTAGTTTCTCTTCTGAATGTGTTTCAATAGCGGGTGCAATTAAGGTTGGCGCTTGATTTGATACCAAAGTTTGCAGCAACTTCTTGCGAGAGAGAGGCTTAGTAATGCACTGAACATCGACTTCTTTCATCAATTGCTCACCCAACGCTAGCTCGGTACTTGGTGTACCAATAATCACGTTCTGAGCGATCTTCTTCGCGCCAATCGCCCAACCACTCACAGTATCAAATTGATACTCTTGGTTCGCGGCTAAGTTAAGTAGAACGTAGTCATACGAGGTAGATTCGTCAGGCATAACCGAACGGTACGTTACCACTAAGCCTTCTTGGGTTAGGATCTGCTGAGTAATTGATGCCGCTTGCATGTTTGGTTCGATAAGCAGCAGTTGCTTGTCTTGCAGGCACTGAGTCTCTATTAGTTCTGTCATCGGCATATCGGTAGTCGATAGTCTCAGGGTGAACCAGAAGGTGGAGCCTTGGTGAAGACGACTGGTTAGGCTGATCTCTCCGCCCATTTGGCTGACCAGTTTTTGGGTGATTACCAGACCTAAGCCTGTACCACCATAACGACGAGAGATGCTCGCATCGGCTTGGCTGAAGGCTTGGAAAAGTTGTGCTTGTTGGCGTTCTGAGATACCAATGCCCGTATCTCGAACCATAAACTGCAGCTCAATGCTGTCTTCGCTTTGTGAACGAAGTTCAACGCTGATGTCAATGTTGCCACGCTCGGTAAACTTGATCGAGTTACCCACAAGGTTAGTCAGGATCTGTTGGATACGCAGTGGATCACCAACAACGCCTGGTGGTACTTTCGGGTCGATCTTAAGTGTAAGCTCAAGACCTTTTTCATGAGCATTAGTGGCTTGAAGGTTAACCACCTCTTCTAGGCTCGCTTGGAACTCAAATGGAATGTTTTCTAGAGCGAGTTTGCCGGCTTCAAGTTTTGAGAAGTCCAAGATATCGTTGATGATGCTGAGTAGGTTATTGGCCGAGCGTTCAATGGTCTGTAAGTAGTCGGTTTGGCTGTTCGATAGGTGTGTCTTGAGCATCTGACGAGTAAAGCCAATCACACCATTGAGTGGTGTTCTAAGCTCATGAGACATATTCGCCAAGAACTCAGATTTAACACGAGCGGCTTCTTGAGCTCGTTTTTTCGCAATGTCTAACTCAACGTTTTGAATCTCTAATTGCTCTAGGGTTTCACGCAGATCAGATGTTGCTTGGTCGATGCTGTGCTGCATCTCGACGTGATATTCTGATAGCGAGACTGCCATCGCGTTGATACCGTTTTTCAGTGAATCAAGCTCACCATGCATTTTGCCTTCGATACGCACATCGAGGTGACCACGACGAATTCGGTCGACCATGTTTTTCATGTGTGTGATCGGTTGGGTTACATCGTGCATCAAGCGGAAGGCAAATACCCCAGAAAGTCCAAGACCGAGGATCAGCACCAAGAAGGCAGAGAACACTTCTTGATATTGCTGCAATCGAAGTGACGACAAGTCTAACTCTATCGCAATATAGCCGATCGCTTGATTCGCTTGAGACTGGCCATTAGCTGAGTTGATGTATTGCCCCTCAGCGATGATAGGTGTCCTAAGAATCAGCGTGTTATCGAGCAGGTTCGATGAGCTTAAATGCGGAATCGGTTTATCTTTCGGATAGGTCAGGCTTTCAAAATCAGGATGGAAGTTTGACGTTACAAACAACTCATGACGTTCATCAAACACCGCAATACTGCGCACCAGCTTAGAATTTTTTCGATGAGCATAGCTAATCAGCTGACGAACAGACTCTCGACTTTCGAGCTTCATGCCAGACTCACTCGCAATCGCTAGTGGTTCAATGATGCTAGTACCAGTGTTAACCACTTGACCCTCAAGGTCTTGATAGCGGTTAAATGAGAAAAATGCACTCAATAGCAGCCCAATAATTAGGGTTGGAGCTAGAGTTAAGGTAATTACACGGGCTCTTAAGCCATATCTGGTCATGTTCTTTAATTACATCGAGGTCTGGATATGGGAAAATAACGCACACAATGGCGGTTAAGTGAACGGTAAGCTTAATCAAAGCCGTGACGTTCGACAATGATTCCAAGACAGAATAGTGAGTCCTGGATACCAATTACTTATTAAAAGATACATTAGGCACAAGCAATGGCACGTTTTTTCCAACCAAAAAAGAAAACTCAACTCGAGACCAAGCATCAATCGGTTTTGGTTGAACGAATGGATCACAATGGCGCTGGCATCGCTTATCAGAAGAACAAACCAGTTTTCATTGATGGCGCATTGCCCGGTGAGAAGGTGGTTATTCAGCTTACTGAGAGCAAAAGTAAGTTTTCGCGAGCAAAACTCATCAAATTACTTCAACCGAGTGAGCTGCGTTTAAAGCCATTTTGTAAGCACTTTAATCAGTGTGGTGGCTGTCATCTTCAACATCTCGGTTACTCATCTCAGGTTGAGCATAAAGCACAATCTTTGACGCACCTGATGAGCAAATACCAAACGGCTAACACCGAAGTCGCCCAGCCGATTGTCGGTGATGAAACCGGTTATCGTCGTCGCGCGCGTATCAGTCTATTTGTTGATAAGAAGACACAGCTGCTTCAGTTTGGTTTCCGTAAGAAACAAAGTAAACAGATTGAAAACATCACCGACTGCGCGGTGCTTGACCCTCGCCTTAATGTATTGCTGCCAAAACTGAAAAGTTTACTGAACACTTTCAGTAGCCTTACGTCTTTAGGACATGTTGAATTGGTGTTGGGTGATACTGGCCCTGTTATGGTGCTGCGTCACCTTAAACCTTTGGTTGAAAAAGATGAGCAAGCGTTGATGACGCTCGCGAAAGAAGAAGGTGTAACGCTGTACTCGATGCCAGAAACCGATAAGTTGGTTCGTTTGGTGGGTGATTCGCCAAGCTATAGTGAAACCGGTGTAACCTTACCTTTTGAGCCAAACCACTTTATACAAGTTAACCAGAAAGTGAACCAACAGATGGTTGCTCAAGCGATTGAGTGGTTAGAGCCTCAAGCGGATGAGCGTGTGCTTGACCTGTTTTGTGGTTTAGGCAACTTCAGTCTGCCTATCGCACAACAATCGGCGTTTGTCGTTGGTGTGGAAGGCGTTGATGAAATGGTTCAACAGGCAACGGCTAATGCGGCGTTAAACCAGTTAAGCAATACGGAGTTTTATCAAGCGAACCTCGAAGAAGATTTATCTTCACAGCTTTGGGCAAAAGAGAAATTCGATAAAGTATTACTTGACCCTGCACGTGCTGGAGCGAGTGGGATCGTTGATCAAATTTCAGCGTTAGGAGCGAAGCGTGTGGTTTATGTTTCGTGTAATCCTGCTACTCTAGCGAGAGATTCTGAGAGTTTAGAAAAACAAGGCTATCAATTAGCCAAACTTGGTATGTTGGATATGTTTCCCCATACCAGTCATCTAGAATCGATGGCTCTCTTTATCAAGGCTTAGAAGCCCTTAAATATGGCTTAAAAATGAATCACAAAGGCGCAGGGAAGCCTGCGCTGATATCAATATGAGTCGAACTAACTTGGAATCAGTTAGTCATATTGAATTGGGTATAAAACATAATAACTAGGAAGGCATGATGGTTGCGGTACGAAGCGCACATTTAAACCCAAGCGAACAGTTTGAGCTAGAAAGTTGGATTGCGTCACTGAATCAAGACGTAAAAACCTCGAATAAACTGACCAAAGTTTATCGTCACTGTGAAGAGCTATTAAAAGATCACGAGCAAGCGTCGCTCCTGCTTTGGCGTGGGCGTGAGATGATCGAAATCTTGGTTACGTTGTCGATGGACCGTGCCACTTTAATTGCAGCGCAACTTTTCCCCGTTGTTTCAAGCGGCGTTTTTGGACGCGAAGCGTTTGAAGAAAGCTACGGTAAAGAAACCGTAAAGTTAATTGATGGCGTTGAAGAAATGGCAGCTTTGGGCCAGCTAAACGTTACCCTTGAAGGCAGTGCTGCCTCGGGACAAGTAGATAACGTTCGTCGAATGTTACTGGCCATGGTCGATGATTTCCGCTGCGTCGTCATCAAGCTAGCAGAACGAATTTGCAACCTCATCGAGGTAAAAAAGGCCCCTGATGCTGTTCGCCGTGCGGCAGCAAAAGAGTGTGCTAACATCTATGCGCCTCTTGCAAACCGTTTGGGCATTGGTCAGCTAAAGTGGGAAATTGAAGATTACGCTTTCCGCTATCAACAACCAGATACCTACAAGCAGATTGCCAAACAGCTGTCAGAGCGTCGTATCGTGCGCGAACAATACATCACTGACTTTGTTGATGACCTAACATCAGAAATGAACCGTTCAAGCATCAATGCTGAAGTCAGCGGTCGTCCCAAACACATCTACAGCATCTGGCGTAAAATGCAGAAAAAGGGCTTAGAGTTTGATGAGCTTTTTGACGTGCGTGCGGTACGTATTATTGCCGACCAACTGCAAGACTGTTATGCCGGTCTAGGTGTGGTTCACACCAAATATAAACATCTTCCAAGTGAATTTGATGACTATGTGGCGAATCCTAAGCCCAATGGTTACCAATCAATTCATACCGTAGTTCTTGGCCCTGAAGGCAAGACCATCGAAATTCAGATCCGTACCAAGCAAATGCACGAAGACTCTGAGTTAGGTGTGGCTGCGCACTGGAAGTATAAAGAAGGTGCTTCTAGCGGTGTACGCAGTGGCTACGATGAGAAAATCACGTGGTTGCGTAAGCTTATCGACTGGCAAGAAGAGATGTCAGATTCTGGCGAAATGCTGGATGAAGTACGTAGCCAAGTCTTTGATGACCGAGTCTATGCCTTTACACCACGCGGTGATGTGGTCGATTTACCAATGGGTGCAACGCCGTTGGATTTTGCTTACCACATTCACTCGATGGTTGGACACCGTTGTATCGGTGCCAAAGTCGCAGGTCGAATCGTTCCGTTTACTCATAAGTTGGCGATGGGCGATCAAGTTGAGATCATTACTCAAAAAGAACCGAATCCATCACGTGATTGGTTAAATCCGACCACAGGTTTTGTTCATTCAAGTCGAGCTCGAGCAAAAATTAACGCTTGGTTCCGCGCTCAGAGTCGTGAGAAAAACCTCGAAGCTGGACGAGACATCCTAGAAGTCGAGCTAGGCAGAGTCGGCGCAACACTGAAAGATGCTGAGCAATATGCGCTGAAACGATTCAACGTCAATACACCTGATGAATTGTATGCAGGTATTGGTAGCGGCGATTTGCGTATTAACCAAGTGGTTAATCACATCAATGCTCTGGTCAATAAGCCGACGGCTGAAGAAGAAGACAAGAAAGCACTCGAGAAGTTGCTTGAGTCTGACAATAAGCCAGCACATCAGAGCCGTCCGAAAAAGGATGCTGTCGTTGTTGAAGGTGTTGATAACCTAATGACCCACTTGGCTCGTTGTTGTCAGCCTATCCCAGGTGATGTGATCAAAGGTTACATTACTCAAGGGCGTGGTATCTCAGTACACCGCAGCGATTGTGAGCAGTTAAGTGAACTTAACCTACATGCCCCTGAACGTATCATCGATACGGTGTGGGGAGATGGTTTTGTAGGCTCGTATATCTTAACACTGCGTGTAGAGGCGCTAGAACGTACCGGCTTGTTGAAAGACATCACATCCCTGTTCTTGAACGAAAAAGTCAGTGTGACGACAATGAAGAGCCGTATTGACTATAAACGTCAGCTGTCGGTGATGGATTTCGATTTGGAAGTGACCAACATTGAAATTCTGAGTCGAGTGACGAGTCGAGTAGAACAAATCAAAGATGTCATGAGCGTAAAACGCCTCGGCTAACTTTCACGTTGCATTAGTCACTTTTACTGCGTTAACTGCGCTTTCTTGGTCCATCACATAGGCGAGCTATGCTCAGGAATCGCGAAAGCTTGTTGCCTTGTTAGAAGAGCCAATTACTTAGTAAAACAAAGATAGTTGTCATTCCCTACAGTGAGGGACGAACGTGATAGGGAATCTCTCTAAGCGATTTGAGATCCCCAACTCGCTCATTCTTCGCTCTTGAGGATGACTGAAAGAATAGAAAGGTGAGTGGTTTTGGCTGCTCACCTTTTTTAGTTTTAGTGAAGTTTTAAATTTAAAAATCAAAGACAGTGAATAGGAATAAAACGATGAATCACCCGATTGAACAACTTGAACAGATCATGACTAAGCTGCGCGATCCTGAAGGTGGCTGTCCTTGGGATTTGAAACAAAATTTTGAAACAATTGTCCCGCATACGATCGAAGAAACCTATGAAGTAGTGGACGCGATTCACAACAAAGATTGGCCGAACCTACAAGAAGAGCTGGGTGATTTGTTGTTTCAGGTGATTTTCTACAGCCAGCTCGCGAAAGAGCAGGGACTGTTTGAGTTCTCTGATGTGGTCGATGGCATCAATGAGAAGCTAACGCGCCGCCATCCGCATGTGTTTTCTGATACAGAGTTTGCCAGTGATGAAGAAATTAATGCCAACTGGGAAGCTGAAAAAGCCAAAGAGAAAGCACAGGCAGGCAAAACTCAAGAAAGTATTCTAGACTCAATACCAAACTCTCTACCTGCACTTTCGCGTGCTACAAAAATTCAAAAGCAAGTCGCGAAATTTGGCTTTGATTGGGACTCTATTGGCCCAGTCGCCGATAAGGTTTTAGAGGAAGTTGATGAGGTGCTAGAAGAAGCGCTTCAAGTAACACCAAACGAAGATTTAGTTGAAGAAGAACTGGGGGATTTGTTGTTTGCTACCGTCAATTTAGTGCGACATTTGGGTAAAAATCCAGAAACGGCTCTCAATAAAGCCAATCTGAAATTTTCACGCCGCTTTAAAGGTGTGGAACAAAAAGTTCGTCAGCAAGATAAAATTTTGACCGACTTTTCTCTACAACAGCTTGATTCCATATGGGATGAAGTCAAAGTGGCGGAGAAAAGATCATCAAAGCTTTTATCATGAATTGATTTGAAGCAAAAAATAAAAAATAGCAGTGTGATAGATTTCACGTTGTGGCGATAAGGGGCTTCTGGTATATTTTCATCCCGTCCAGAAGTAATCCATTTCCCTCATTCAACCAATTTCAGGTTAAACATGACGACAAATTACATTTTTGTTACTGGCGGGGTTGTATCCTCTCTAGGTAAAGGTATTGCAGCAGCATCTCTTGCGGCTATTTTAGAAGCTCGTGGTCTTAAAGTGACTATGATGAAGCTTGACCCTTACATCAACGTTGATCCAGGCACAATGAGCCCGACTCAACACGGTGAAGTGTTCGTTACGGAAGATGGCGCTGAAACTGACCTTGACCTTGGTCACTACGAGCGATTCATTCGCACCAAGATGACTAAGCGTAACAACTTCACTGCAGGTCGTGTTTACTCAGACGTACTCGCTAAAGAGCGTCGCGGTGATTACCTAGGTGCAACTATTCAGGTTATCCCGCACATCACTAACTCTATCAAAGAACGTGTAATTTCTGGCGCAGCTGGCCACGATATCGCGCTTGTTGAAGTTGGTGGTACGGTTGGTGATATCGAATCTCTACCATTCATGGAAGCGATTCGTCAGCTAGCAGTAGAGCTAGGCCGTGAACGCGCAATGTTCATGCACCTTACTCTAGTGCCATACCTAGCAGCTGCGGGCGAAGTGAAAACTAAGCCAACGCAACACTCTGTAAAAGAGCTGCTGTCTATTGGTATTCAGCCAGACATTCTAGTTTGTCGTTCAGACCGCAACATTCCTTCGAACGAGCGTAAGAAAATTGCTCTGTTCTGTAATGTGCAAGAAAATGCCGTTATTTCTATGCGCGATGTTGACTCTATCTACAAGATCCCTCAGCTTATTAAAGCTCAAGGCACTGATGAACTTGTATGTAAGCGTTTCGGCATCACAGCTCCAGAAGCCGACCTGTCTGAATGGGAACAAGTAATTTACGAAGAAGCTAACCCAACGGGTGAAGTGACGATTGGTATGGTTGGTAAGTACATTGAACTACCAGACGCATACAAATCAGTAAATGAAGCGCTAAAACACGCGGGCTTGAAAAATCGCCTAAGCGTTAATATTAAATACGTAGATTCACAAGACGTTGAGTCTCGTGGCGTAGAAGTTTTAGAAGGCCTAGATGCAATCCTAGTTCCTGGTGGCTTTGGTGATCGTGGTGTTGAAGGTAAGATTCTTGCTGCTCAATACGCTCGTGAAAACAAAGTACCTTACTTAGGTATCTGTCTAGGTATGCAAGTAGCACTTATCGAGTACGCTCGTAACGTTGCGAAAATGGAAGGGGCACACTCTTCTGAATTCTGTACTGAAACTAAGTACCCAGTTGTTGGTCTTATCACTGAGTGGACTGATGGCGAAGGTAAAGTTGAAGAGCGTACAGAAACATCTGACCTTGGCGGCACAATGCGTCTTGGTTCACAGCTTTGTCACCTAGCGAAAGGGACAAAAGCTTACGAATTATACGGTAGCGCGACGATCCATGAACGTCATCGTCACCGTTACGAAGTGAACAACAATCTTCGTCCACAAATTGAAAAAGCGGGCCTAAAAGTATCGGGTCTATCTGCGGACAAGAAACTGGTTGAAGTTATCGAGAACCCGAACCATCCATGGTTCGTTGCTGCTCAATTCCACCCAGAGTTCACTTCAACACCTCGCGATGGTCACCCATTGTTTGCAGGTTTCGTTAAAGCAGCTGGCGAGTTCCAGCGCGGCGAATTAGAGAAGTAAAAAGGAATACAGGTAGCTGCGTAAGTTGTGCTGCTACCTTTAAATTTGACATTTATATATTCAACGAGAAGGAAACATTCAATGTCTAAGATCGTTAAAGTTCTAGGTCGTGAAATCATCGATTCACGTGGTAACCCAACTGTAGAAGCTGAAGTACACCTAGAAGGCGGTTTCGTAGGTATGGCTGCTGCTCCATCTGGCGCATCTACTGGTTCACGCGAAGCTCTTGAGCTACGTGACGGCGACAAATCACGTTTCCTAGGTAAAGGTGTTCTTAAAGCTATTGAAGCTGTAAACGGCCCAATCGCTGAAGCTCTAGTAGGTTCTGACGCTAAAGCACAAGCTGACGTTGACCAAATCATGCTTGACCTAGACGGTACTGAAAACAAGTCTAAGTTCGGTGCGAACGCTATCCTAGCTGTATCTCTAGCTAACGCAAAAGCTGCTGCTGCTGCGAAAGGCATGCCTCTTTACGAGCACATTGCTGAGCTAAACGGTACTGCTGGTCAATTCTCTATGCCTCTACCAATGATGAACATCATCAACGGTGGTGAGCACGCAGATAACAACGTTGACATCCAAGAGTTCATGATCCAACCAGTTGGCGCTAAGACTCTTAAAGAAGGTCTACGTATCGGCGCTGAAGTATTCCACAACCTAGCTAAAGTTCTTAAGTCTAAAGGCTACAGCACTGCAGTTGGTGATGAAGGTGGTTTCGCTCCTAACCTTAAGTCTAACGCTGAAGCTCTAGAAGTTATCGCAGAAGCTGTTGCAGCTGCTGGTTACGAACTAGGTAAAGACGTTACTCTTGCTATGGACTGTGCAGCATCTGAGTTCTTCGACAAAGAAGCTGGTATCTACAACATGAAGGGCGAAGGTAAAACTTTCACTTCTGTAGAGTTCAACCACTACCTAGCTCAGCTAGCGAACAACTTCCCAATCGTTTCTATCGAAGATGGTCTTGACGAGTCTGATTGGGATGGCTTCAAGCACCAAACTGAACTTCTAGGCGACAAGCTTCAAATCGTTGGTGACGATCTGTTCGTTACAAACACGAAGATTCTTGCTGAAGGTATCGAGAAAGGCGTAGCTAACTCTATCCTTATCAAGTTCAACCAAATCGGTTCTCTAACAGAGACTCTAGCTGCTATCAAGATGGCTAAAGACGCTGGCTACACTGCAGTAATCTCTCACCGTTCTGGCGAAACTGAAGATGCAACTATCGCTGATCTAGCGGTAGGTACAGCTGCAGGTCAAATCAAAACTGGTTCTATGAGCCGTTCTGACCGTGTTGCTAAGTACAACCAACTTATCCGTATCGAAGAAGCTCTAGGTTCTAAAGCTCCTTACAACGGTCTTAAAGAAGTTAAAGGTCAATAATTCGTCCTATTTGGCACTGTAGCTGCGTTAACTGCAGAAGATTCACTAAGTCACATAGGAAACTATGCTCCATAGCTGAATCTTCTTTGTTGCCTTGCTACAGCACCAACTAGTTAGAATTATGCACTAATGCTTTTAAATGCCTCGCTTATGCGGGGCATTTTTTTGTCTGCAAAAAGGTGAAGAAAAGAAGCTCTAGGTTATATAGCTTTCTTTTTGATACCGAAAGTTCGTCATTCCCTAGACTGACGAAGGAAGGAGTAGGGAATCTCATTGTTACCATATCTATCCCGACAATAATTCTCCGACTTATTGATTCCCTAACACCACATATCTCGCACCAATAAGCTCATTATGGTATATATGTGCCTTATTCTAGTTCCTTCTTTTTCAACCGGCGAAAGGTGTTATGCGAATTTTTGCTTTAGTACTGCTCATAGTGTTTGGCTGGCTACAACACACACTGTGGCTCGGTAAAAATGGTATTTCTGATTACTACGGTGTGAACAACGAAATCCAAGTTCAACAGCAAGTAAACGAAAAGCTCCATCTTCGTAACGCAGAGATGTTTGCGGAAATCGATGATCTACGCCAAGGCTTAGACGCGATAGAAGAGCGCGCACGTCATGAGCTTGGAATGGTAAAAGAAGGCGAAACGTTTTTCCGCATCATTGGTGAGGAATCCGATTAATGTCGACTCAACTTCAAAGTGTGATTGCCGTTGTACCTGCCGCGGGCGTCGGTAGCCGAATGAAAGCAGACCGCCCTAAGCAATATCTTAAGATTAACGGCAAAACGATTTTAGAGCACACCATTGAGAAATTACTGTCTCATCCACAAGTCTCTCAAATTGTCGTTGCGATCAGCGATGATGACCCCTATTACCCGGAGTTAGCACTCAACCAGAATCCAAAAGTGGTCAGAGTGTCTGGCGGAAGCGAACGAGCGGATTCGGTACTCTCTGCGCTAAACTGTATCGCTGAGCAGCAGCTTAGCGATTGGGTAATGGTTCACGATGCGGCAAGGCCTTGTGTCCAACTCAGTGATATCGACAAGCTAATTTCCGGCGCGATGAGCCATGATGTAGGGGCTATTTTAGCGGCGCCAGTTCGTGACACGATGAAGCGAGGTGCCCAAGGGCAGATCGAACATACCGTTGAGCGAGCCGATCTATGGCATGCACTTACGCCGCAAATGTTCAGAGCAAAGCCTCTGTGGAATGCATTAAGCGAGGCGTTGCAACAAGGCGTTTCGATTACCGATGAAGCCTCAGCCTTTGAATGGAAAGGTTTATCGCCCGCTTTAGTGGCAGGGCGTTCAGATAATTTTAAGATTACTCAGCCTGAAGATTTAGCACTTGCTGAGTTCTATTTAAGTCAGAATAAGGAATAATGATGATTCGTATTGGCCATGGCTTTGATGTACATAAGTTTGGTGGTGAAGGTCCGGTAATTATAGGTGGCGTTAGAGTCCCTTATGAGCAGGGTCTTATCGCACACTCAGATGGTGATGTTGCCCTTCATGCGTTGTGTGACGCTTTATTAGGTGCGATTGCTGCCGGCGATATTGGTCGTCATTTCCCTGATACGGATGATGAGTGGAAAGGCGCGGATAGCCGTGAACTTCTAAAAGATGTTTATCGTCGAGTAAAAGAACAAGGCTACGTGATTGGTAATGCCGATATTACTATCATGGCGCAAGCTCCAAAGATGGCGCCTCATATAGACTCTATGTGCCACGCTATCGCACAAGATTTAGAAACCAGCATTAGCAATGTGAATGTAAAAGCGACGACCACTGAGCGTTTAGGTTTTACAGGTCGCAAAGAGGGCATCGCATGTGAAGCGGTGGTCCTAATTACTAAAAGTGCGTAAGCACCAACACGAAAAGAACAGCATGTCAGATATTTTATCTTCATTGGCTTATCTAAACGGTAAACCAACTGCGAAAGCAAAACTAAAAGCAAAAGCCGAACACTTTGTCGTTAATGAAGACTTAGGTTTTGAGTTCACTGGTGAAGGCGAACACCTTATGGTTCGTATTCGTAAAACGGGTGAGAACACGAGCTTTGTAGCAAACGAGCTGGCTAAAGCGTGTGGTGTTAAGTCGAAAGACGTGAGTTGGGCTGGTTTGAAAGACCGTCATGCTGTGACAGAACAGTGGTTGAGCGTGCATCTACCAAAAGGTGAACCTGACTTTTCTGCTTTTCTTGCACAATACCCAAGCATTGAGATCTTGGCGACAGCACGCCACAACAAAAAGTTACGTCCAGGCGATTTAGTTGGCAACCAATTCGAGCTAACTTTGTCTGAAGTAACGGACTGCGATGATGTAGTCAAACGTTTGGAAAAAGTCGCTCAAGTGGGCGTGCCAAATTACTTTGGTGCTCAGAGGTTTGGCAATGAAGGTAACAACTTATCTGAAGCTCGTCGTTGGGGGCGTGAAAACGTTCGTACGCGTAATCAAAATAAGCGCAGCTTGTACCTCTCTGCAGCTCGTTCTTGGATCTACAATTTAATTCTTTCTGACCGTATTGAGCACGATGCGTTTGCTTCGGCATTGGTCGGCGATATTGTTGTTAAAAACGATGCTCAACTTGCTGTGACAGCCGCTAATATCGAAGCTGTAAACCAAGATATCGCCAATGGTTCTGCGTTTATTACCGTTGCTTTAGCTGGAGATAATGCGTTACCGACGACGGATGCGTCTCAAGCTCTAGAGCAGAAACACCTTGATGCTGAACCGGATCTAATGGCGCTTATTTGTGGCAACCGTATGCGCCATGATCGCCGTGAAGCTTCGTTGAAGCCGATGGGTTTAGCGTGGGAAGTGAACGAAGACAATGTCACTCTTAAGTTCTCTCTCGATGCAGGTTGTTTCGCAACCGCTATTGTTCGTGAATTGGTTGAAGAAGTTCATGTAGAGAGAAGCTACGAGCAATAACGATTCTGCTTGGAGCGAAGTCACTTGATATCGGAAATTAAGTGACTTGGCATTGGAACAAAAGAAAGGATACAAGATGAAGATTTTACTCAGCAACGATGATGGTGTGCACGCTCAAGGTATTCATGAGCTGGCCAATGAATTACGTGATCTTGCTGAAATTATCATTGTTGCACCTGACCGTAATCGCTCGGGCGCTTCAAATTCATTAACTTTAGAACAGCCTTTACGTGTTCAAGAAATTACCGAAAATACATATTCGGTACAAGGAACACCGACCGACTGTGTACATTTCGCATTGAACGAACTCCTAAAGAGTGACATGCCTGATCTGGTTTTAACGGGTATTAATCACGGAGCTAACCTTGGTGATGACGTGCTTTATTCAGGTACAGTCGCAGCAGCAATGGAAGGCCACTTTCTAGGTGTTCAATCGGTGGCATTTTCTCTGGTTGGAAAACAACATTTTAAGACAGCAGCAGCGGTTGCTCGCCGTATTGTCGAACAACATTTAGCAAACCCAATCCCGACCAATCGCCTGTTAAACGTGAACGTCCCTGATTTAGCATTAGATCAACTATCGGGTACTCAGGTGACACGTCTAGGTGCTCGTCACCATGCTGAAGATATGATTAAGCAGAAAGACCCACGTGGTCATGATATCTATTGGCTTGGCCCTCCTGGTAAGGAGCAAGATGCTGGTGAGGGTACTGATTTTTACGCCATTGAACATGGTTTTGTGTCGGTAACACCACTACAAGTTGATCTGACGGCACATGAGTCGTTGGGTGCGATGACTACATGGTTAGGGGATAAATAAGTGAGTAATCCACAAGCTGAGCGCTTAGTTACTTTTCTGATAGAAAATGGTATTCGGGATCAAAAGGTTCTTGATGCTATTTACTTACTACCGAGAGAGAGCTTTTTATCACAGGCTATGCATCACCAAGCCTATGATAATAATGCGCTGCCGATCGGGCAGGGGCAGACAATTTCTCAGCCTTATATTGTTGCTAAAATGACCGAGTTACTTGAGTTACAACAAGACAGCCGCGTTTTGGAGATCGGAACGGGTTCTGGTTATCAAACGGCTGTTTTGGCTCAGTTGGTTGATCACGTGTATTCGGTTGAAAGAATAAAGTCGCTACAATGGGATGCTAAGCGTAGGTTGAAGCAACTCGATTTCTACAATATCTCAACCAAGCACGGTGATGGTTGGCAAGGTTGGTCTTCTAAGGCGCCTTTTGATGCGATTATTGTCACCGCTGCTGCAGAGTCGATCCCTCAAGCGCTTTTGCAGCAGTTGAAAGATGGAGGCCGCTTATTAATTCCGGTCGGGGATGACGAACAACAACTGTTGAAGATTGTTCGCCACGGTGATGAGTTTTTATCGAGTGTTATCGAGATGGTGCGATTTGTACCTCTTGTACCTGGTGAGTTAGCTTAATAAAATTATTGATGGTGTAGGTGGATAGAAAGTCGATGCGTTCGAAGGTTTTTAAAGGAAGTTCTCTACTGCTTAGCTGTGCACTTGTTGGGTGTGCGGCGAATTCGCCTGCGCCAGTTTCAAGCTTAAACAAGAATTACTCATCGATTGATCGTGGTAGTTATCGTGGTAGTTACTATGAAGTGAAAAAAGGCGATACCCTTTATTTTATTGCTTACGTAACAAATAAAGATGTTAAAGAGCTTATTCGTTATAACAATCTGTCTGCACCTTATACCATCCATCCCGGACAGAGCCTTAAGTTATGGCGTCCTAGCTACAACGCTCCAGCGTATGGTAAATCAACGGTAGCGGTTGCAGCCGTCGCTGCGCCTGTTGCCGCATCCACAACTTTGTTGGCCTCAAGCAAACCTAAAACAATATCTCAAAAGAGTAAAAGCTCTAAACCTGCGCCCGCTCAAACAACCACCAAAGTGGCGAAAAAAGATCCACAAAAGAAGGTTGTACAATCCAAATCAAAGGAGTATGTTGGTTCTAAAGGTAAACAGAATGTTACACCGCCAACAAAACCAACGAGTAACAAAGTATCCAAATGGTTATGGCCAACGAAAGGGAGAGTAATTAAGAATTTCTCTGTAGGCGAACAAGGAAATAAAGGCATAGACATAGCAGGACAGCGAGGTCAGCCAATAGTATCTACTGCAGGGGGAACGGTTGTTTATTCGGGTAATGCATTACGAGGCTACGGCAATCTAGTGATTGTGAAGCACAATGATAATTACTTAAGTGCATACGCGCATAACGACCGACTATTAGTATCTGAAGGGCAAAGTGTGAAACCAGGGCAGAAGATTGCAACAATGGGAAGCTCTGGAGCCAGCAGTGTCAGGCTGCACTTTGAGATTCGTTACCAAGGTAAATCAGTTAATCCAAAACGGTATTTACCTTAAATACAATATGCAAAAATTACGTATTGTATGGAGTGACATAGTCATTTAGCGACATATGAAGTTGTAATGTCATGCTAATTTCGCCAGGGGGAGGCGTTATGAGTATAAGCAATGCAGTAACCAAAGAAGAGTTCGATCTTAACCAAGCAACCACGGAACAGGAAGCTCTTGGAAAAGCAAAACGAACAGTCACTAAGAAAACCGAAGCGAAAGAAGAGACTGAAGTTACGTCTAAAAGCTTAGATGCGACTCAACTCTACTTAGGCGAAATCGGTTTCTCACCACTATTAACCGCTGAAGAAGAAGTGCTTTATGCACGTCGAGCTCTACGCGGTGATGAAGCAGCACGCAAACGCATGATCGAAAGTAACCTGCGTTTGGTGGTAAAAATTTCTCGTCGTTATAGCAACCGTGGTCTTGCACTTCTCGATCTTATTGAAGAAGGCAACCTAGGTTTGATTCGCGCCGTAGAGAAATTTGATCCAGAGCGTGGCTTCCGCTTCTCAACTTACGCAACATGGTGGATTCGTCAAACCATTGAACGCGCGCTAATGAATCAGACTCGCACTATCCGTTTGCCAATTCATGTTGTGAAAGAGCTGAATATCTACCTGCGTACGGCACGAGAGCTATCACAAAAACTTGACCATGAACCAACGGCAGAAGAAATTGCTTCTAAGCTAGACAAACCTGTTGGTGATGTGAGCAAGATGCTTCGTCTAAACGAAAGAGTGAGCTCCGTTGATACACCTATCGGTGGTGATGGTGAGAAAGCGCTACTGGATATTATTCCGGACATCAATAACTCAGATCCTGAGGTTTCAACTCAAGATAGCGATATTAAGAACTCGTTGATTTTCTGGCTTGATGAGCTGAATCCTAAGCAGAAAGAAGTGCTTGCACGTCGATTTGGACTATTAGGTTATGAACCGTCAACATTAGAAGAAGTAGGCCGTGAAATCAGCCTGACTCGTGAACGTGTTCGTCAAATCCAAGTTGAAGGCCTGCGTCGTCTACGTGAGATTCTTATCAAGCAAGGTCTGAATATGGAAAACCTGTTCAACGTAGAAAACGACTAATTGAACGGATGATGCTGCTTCTCTAAATAGAAGGCAAATAAAAACGCTGACTTAAAGTCAGCGTTTTTTTTGTTTGTGGCTTTGGTATTTCATGCCGTCTAATCAAAATCACGGACGGCAATAACAAGCTACTTGATAAGAAACTAAAGCAGCTTCTTCAAGCGGTAGAGTTCTTCCAATGCTTGGCGAGGTGTCAGATCATCAGGATCAACATTCGCAAGTGCTTGTTCTACTTCACTTGGTTCAGGTATCAGGCTCAGTTGGTTCGCGATATCAACGCCACTTGGCTTTGATGTCGGAGAGTCGATACTCAATGCTTCTAGCTGAGTCAGCTTCGCACGTGCGTTTTTGATCACTGCTTTAGGCACGCCAGCCAATCCTGCAACCGCAAGGCCGTAAGATTTACTTGCGGCACCTTCTTGAACTGCGTGCATAAAGGCAATGCTGTCGCCATGTTCAACCGCATCTAAGTGTACGTTCGCTAAGGTTGGTATTTGGTTTGGTAGCTCAGTTAGCTCAAAGTAGTGCGTTGCAAATAGTGTCATCGCATTGATTTGATTGGCTAGCCATTCCGCACTTGCCCAAGCCAGAGACAGACCATCGTAAGTACTGGTACCACGACCGATTTCATCCATTAACACAAGGCTATTTGGTGTCGCGTTGTGCAGAATGTTTGCGGTTTCTGTCATCTCAACCATGAAGGTTGAACGACCCGAAGCCAAATCATCGGATGCGCCAATACGAGTGAAGATACGGTCGATAGAACCAATCGTCGCGCTTTCTGCTGGAACATAACAACCAATATGAGCCATCAGCGCAATGAGTGCGGTCTGACGCATGTAGGTCGACTTACCACCCATGTTTGGACCTGTGATGATCAGCATCTTACGTTGTTCATTGAGGTCGATAGGGTTAGCAATAAACGGTTCGTCCATTACTTGTTCAACAACGGGGTGACGACCCGCCTGAATTTGTACGCCAGCAGACTCTGTCATGGTTGGACGACAGTAATCAAGGGTGTCTGCGCGTTCAGCTAAGTTTTGTAGAACATCCAGTTGAGACACTGAAGAAGCAATGTTTTGTAGTCGCTCTAGATAAGGCAGTAACAAATCAAACAACTCATCCCACAACTTCTTCTCGATAGCTAGGGCTTTCGATTTAGAGCTAAGCACTTTGTCTTCGTGCTCTTTTAGCTCAGGAATGATGTAACGCTCTGCATTTTTCAGCGTTTGACGGCGAACATAGTGTGGTGGCACAAGGTGGCTTTGTCCGCGGCTTACTTGAATGAAGAAACCGTGTACGTTGTTGTAGCCCACTTTAAGTGTATCGATACCATGACGTTCGCGCTCTTCTTGCTCAAGTTTATCAAGAAATTCGGTTGCGCCAGCTGCAAGGTCGCGCCATTCGTCTAACTCGGCATTGTAGCCTTCTGCAATTACACCACCGTCACGGATAACCACGGGAGGGTTTTCTTTGATCGCTCGCTCAAGTAGTTCAGAAACCTCATCCACAGGCGAGGCATATTGAGCAAGTTGAGTTAGGTATGGGTGCTTTAATTGCGTCAGTGTTTCTGCAAGTTCTGGCAAATATTCCATCGCTTGGCGAAGTCGTGCCATATCACGAGGACGAGCTGAGCGAAGTGCTAGTCGAGCAAGAATACGTTCGATATCCCCGATCTGTTTCAAGGTTGGCTGTAGCTCTGTAAAGAGAGCCAAATCTTTCATTTCACCAATAGCATCTAGGCGCTGATCGAGTGCAGAGATATTGCGCATTGGTTGATGTAACCAGCGCTTAAGCATACGGCTACCCATAGCCGTCGCGGTGTGATCAAGTACTTCGGCAAGGGTGTTATCAGTACCACCACCAAGATTTTGCGTGATCTCCAAATTACGACGAGTCGCTGCATCGAGGATCACCGAGTGATCTTGCTTATCCATCGTCAGTGAACGGATATGTGGAAGGGCAGTACGTTGGGTATCTTTCACGTATTGGATCAAACAACCAGCCGCACATAAGCCTAGTTTCGCGCCTTCTACGCCAAAGCCAACCAGATCGCGAGTACCAAACTGCTTATTCAATTGCTGCTTCGCGGTATCTAATTCAAATTCCCATACCGGGCGGCGGCGATTGCCATTACGGCTTGCCATTAGATTTACAGGTTCGAAATCTTCAGGGAACAGTAGCTCACGAGGTGAGGTTCTCTGCAGTTCTGCCGCCATTGCTTCTTCGGTTTCTGGTTCGCAAAGTTGGAATCTACCAGAGGTAATATCCAGTGTCGCGTAACCAAACTTACCGTTGTGATGGTAGATGGCTGCAATCAGGTTATCAATGCGCTCAGAAAGCAAAGCCTCATCGGTCACGGTTCCGGGTGTAACGATACGCACGACAGCACGCTCAACAGGGCCTTTTGAAGTTGCTGGATTACCAATCTGTTCACAAATTGCTACGGATTCACCAAGTTGCACTAACTTTGCAAGGTACCCTTCAACGGCATGGTAAGGAACACCTGCCATAGGAATCGGCTCACCATTTGAAGAGCCACGCTTGGTCAGTGAAATATCGAGGAGTTGAGAGGCTTTTTTAGCATCATCATAGAAAAGCTCGTAGAAATCGCCCATGCGGTAGAACAGCAGAATTTCTGGATTTTCTGCTTTTAGCTTTAGGTACTGCTGCATCATGGGAGTATGTTTTTGATCGGCTTTCACAGTTAACTTCTTTCGTTTATTTCTATTGCGGCTTAGGATACGTGAAAGCGTTTCGTGCGAAAAGCGACACATGCGAAAAGATGCGAATCCGAATGATATGACAGTAGATAAAGGGAAGTTGATGATGCAGATGACTCAAGATCTTAGTGAACAGCTTGGATACTTACTCGCTAAACATAAACACGTTTTAGTGACGGCTGAATCTTGTACTGGCGGTGGGGTTGCTAGCGCGGTGACGGATATCGCAGGGAGCTCTGGTTGGTTTGATCGTGCATTTGTTACTTATAGCAATGAAGCGAAGCAAGAGATGATCGGCGTACAGCTTAAAACCTTAGTTGAGTTCGGTGCGGTGAGTGAGCCTGTCGTAATAGAAATGGCGAGCGGGGCATTGCAACATTCAAATGGGACTATCTCTGTATCGATCAGTGGTATTGCTGGCCCAGGTGGCGCGACCGAAGATAAGCCTGTTGGAACGGTATGTTTCGCTTGGAAAGCACTAAACGGTTGGGATAAAGTAGAAACGCATGTATTTACAGGCGATAGATCACAAGTACGCCAACAAGCCACGCACCATGCCCTACAAGTTATTTATGATTACCTATCAATGGAAGGTAAGTAACATTTGTACAAATTATTTTCATACAGGTATAGACACTGTATGAATCAACAGTATAATAAAAGCCAATTAGTCACCCCTATGTGGGTTAGAAATAGATTCTAGATCGCTTGTTAAGACAACCGATTATGTGGAGATAGAGATGGACGAGAATAAACAAAAAGCGTTAGCCGCAGCCCTTGGTCAGATTGAAAAGCAATTTGGTAAAGGTTCTATCATGCGTCTTGGTGATAACCGCACAATGGACGTAGAAACTATTTCTACAGGTTCTCTATCTCTAGATATCGCACTAGGTGCTGGTGGCCTACCGATGGGACGTATCGTAGAAGTTTACGGTCCAGAATCATCAGGTAAAACAACGCTAACGCTTGAGCTTATTGCTGCAGCACAGAAAGTGGGCAAAACGTGTGCATTCGTCGATGCCGAGCACGCACTAGACCCTATCTACGCTCAAAAGTTGGGTGTTGATATCGACGCTTTGCTTGTGTCTCAACCAGATACAGGCGAACAAGCTCTAGAAATTTGTGATGCACTGGCTCGTTCAGGTGCTATCGATGTTCTTGTTATTGACTCAGTAGCAGCACTAACACCTAAAGCAGAAATCGAAGGCGAAATGGGCGATAGCCATATGGGTCTTCAAGCACGTATGCTTTCTCAAGCAATGCGTAAGCTAACAGGTAACCTTAAGCAGTCTAACTGTATGGCTATCTTCATTAACCAAATTCGTATGAAAATTGGTGTGATGTTTGGTAACCCTGAAACAACAACAGGTGGTAACGCACTTAAGTTCTACGCATCTGTTCGTCTTGATATTCGCCGTACTGGCGCGATTAAAGATGGTGATGAAGTTGTTGGTAACGAAACTCGTATCAAGGTTGTTAAGAACAAGATTGCTGCACCATTCAAACAAGCTGAAACTCAAATCCTTTACGGCAAGGGCTTCAACCGCGAAGGTGAGCTTATCGACTTAGGTGTTAAGAATAAGCTAGTAGAAAAAGCAGGCGCTTGGTACAGCTACAAAGGCGACAAGATCGGCCAAGGTAAAGCTAACGCTGGTAAATACCTGCGTGAAAACCCAGAAGTTGCTCTAGAAATTGATACTAAACTTCGTGAGTTACTGCTAACTCCTGCTGTGCTTGAAGAGAAAGGTGCAGAGAAGGAAGAAGAAAACGAAGAGCTATAAGCTAACGTTTTGTTAAGTCACCTTCATAAGAAAGCATGACTTTGAAAGATTTTAAAGCCTCGAATTTTCGAGGCTTTATTGTTTCAGTCGTAAAAATATAAGGTATTTGATTGTTTAGAGGAAAGTGACGGTAGGTTGGTTGCTCTAGATTACTTACAGTCATGCACTCATAGGTCTATTCTTTATCAAATAATCAAAGAAACCCTTTGGGTTAAATCGATTACCGTCAAAAGTTCTTGCCCCTAAAGGCCTATTACTAGACCTTTGTTCGTATCTTATTATTGAATTCGATCTGCTGAGTTAGTGCTTCTTAAGCTCGTCGAGTACCATAGCATTGTGCTGTTCGTGAATCGTATTTACTCTGACGTGTTGGTGCTGATTAGGAGCCAGGCGCTCGTATTCTGTTAGGTAAATATCGCTGTGAATATGCTCTGCTATCATTTTTACAATTAAGCGATTATTGGCATACAAACCTAAGGTTTCTTCACGGTGTGAGAACATGAGGGCGAGCTTCATATCGGCTACACACATAAAGCGGTGTGAAGGGTATTCGGTTTCTTCATTTTCAGAACGCGAATGTAATTCTATCTTTTCATGTGGGCTCGCCATTTTGTTGAATGAAAAGCCAATCACTCGAACTCCACGTTCCACGGCGTCGCATAATTCTTTGCCAAACAATTCAAGGTTAAAATCGGTATTCAGGTAAATTTCTAGATTTGCCTGATTAATGATTTCCTTGGCCTTTTGAAGTAAGTTGTCGAACCCCGATACGTTGTAAACAAACTCTTTTTCCTCTTTCAGCATCATCTTAGATAATTCTGATTTAAGGAAATTAATATTGGTGACGGTCTTTTTTTCTATCTGGCTGAAAATCAAGTCTGGTGATTTAGCTTCGTACTCTTTAGTGTCGCCATCAGACATGAAAATGTAGCCATTGGCGTAAAGGTTATCGATAGACGAGTAAACAGAAGAGCGGGAGATAGAGATCTCTTTCGCGATTTTATATCCGCTGGATTGGCCATTTTTGAGTAAATTAATATAAACAAGCGCATCGGTTTTGGTAAACCCAAAATCCATTAATTTGGTGACTAGCTCTGACACGGGTTGTCCTCTGAAACTATTCAATATCTTCTCCTTCTAAGGTTACCATTCTTGTCACGACGAGCGTAAATGATTGTTGTGATTTTTTTCAGCGATGAGAAACGCTCCGCGAGCAAAGGTGAATTCATCTTGTTTTGGGTGAATAATCACTGGAATTTCATTAACGTGAATGTAGCGAGACAATGCGACTTTTAAATCTGCCGTTAATGTAGGATAGGTCGTTGCTTCGCCTGATAATACGAGTCGTGTGGGCTGTAATTGCTGAATGGGATTAACTAAACTGCGCGCCAATTGGTCGATATAAGTACGATAGATGCGCGATGCATGCGGTTCACTTTGGTCTACGCCTGAAAAAATTTGCGTTAAAGTTTGGTCTTTTAGCACGACTTGATGATATTGCCGCTCAATACTTGGTGCGGATAAAAACTGTTCAATGCACGCCTCGTTTCCACAGCGACATATAGGAGTTAAGCCATCAACGAGCCATTGAAAATTTGGTAACGTTGAATGTGCCCAATGTGAGCTTAATGGGTGGTGCACTTGCTCGTTATTTTGATAAAAACTTATGCCACAACCATCGCCCAAAAATACGCTGAGTATGGCCTCTTTGTGTAAATCTCTAGCCCTCTTATTTAGACTTGAACCTGCCGAGAGTGGTTGTTCAATTGAGTCTGCGTTCGTCATTGCGTTACTAATAGCGTCGCACGCAATGGCCGCACTGTGTGAATGCATCACAAGCGAGCAGTCGACCTTGAAATGCTGATTTAGGTTTCGTGTTAATTGGGTGATTTCTGGCGAGTGAGTAGGACTTGATTTTGCAAGTTTATGTGCGGATTGGCGATGAGATAACAAAAACTCAGATACACTTATGCCTATCGCGGCGATACGTCCATAGCGGTAGCTGACGCTTGATATTCGGCTTATCAAATGCTGAGTCAAGTGGGCAAGGTCGCCAGGAGTGCGCTGCACCATTCTATACACCTCTTGTCCGTTAGAAGTGCTGGCGACCGAGTAAATAGAGTGGGAATCAATCGCGATTCCCATCACTATATTTGGTTCTGCTTTAATGAGCATGATTTGATTAACGAAACACTTGGATTTAGTTCGCTTGCTCAATCACGTAGCCATAAGCGCTAATGGTCAGTGATTTTCCATCGAGCATGATCTGTTTATCTTTATCGCTGTTGTTTAGAACAAACATTAAATTGCCACGGCGGTAAGCGATACAATCTTTGTCTGCCGTCCCTTTTTCATCCTCCACGTTTAACCAGTCAATGCTAGGCTGATTAAAATCGGGATTAGCTTTGCGCAAAGCGATCATTTCTTGAATGAAGTTTTTGAATTCTAAGTCTTGCTCTGATTCTTCCCAGATCATGCATTTTCGGTTGTCTTCGCTGCCCATGCCACGGCCGCCATCCATACCAATCTCGCCACCATAATAAATGCATGGAGCTCCGACTTGAGTGAACATAAATAAATAGGCCAATTTAGCTTTACGTTTGTCGCCCTGACATAAGGAGATAATGCGAGTGGTGTCATGGCTATCTAATAAGTTAAACATCGCTTCGTTTACGTTACGTGGGTATGCCATGTACGACGCGTTCACTGCATTTACAAAGCTCTCTTTATCAACGTCGCCAAGACCAAAGTAGTCGGTAATGGCTTGTGTCAGAGGGTAATTCATCAACGAATCGTATTGGTCGCCGCGTAGCCAAGGCATACCTTCGTGCCAAATCTCACCAAGAATGTAGCAGTCTGGGTTGGCATCTTTTACGACTTTACGGAAGTCACGCCAAAACGCGTGGTCCACTTCGTTGGCTACGTCTAAACGCCATCCATCAATGTTGAACTCTTCTACCCAGTGGCGCGCTACGTCTAATAAGTATGCGCGACACTCTTCATTTTCAGTATTCAGCTTTGGCATTTCGACGACGTTGGCGAAAGTTTCGTAGTTTAAGTTCCAAAAATCCCAGTCTTCTTTTGGTGTATCTGGGTATACAGGGAATTGATTGATCCAAAACCAGTCGGCGTATTTGGACTTTGCCCCGTTATTCACAACGTCTAGCCATAGTGGTGATTGAGACCCAATGTGGTTGAACACCGCGTCGAGCATAATTTTCATGCCGCGTTTATGGGCTTCATCGACGAGTGCTTTAAAAGCTTCATTACCGCCAAAGTGCGGGTCTACATTGTAGTAGTCGACAGTGTCGTATTTATGGTTGGCGTTGGCTGTGAAAATAGGGCACAAATACAAACCATTCACGCCAAGATCTTGCAGGTAATCGAGCTTATCGATCACGCCCCATAAATCGCCACCCATAAAGTTGTCGGATACAGGTCTGGTTCCCCAAGGTTGCACGTTGGCAGGTGATGTTTCAGGGCGACCATTAGCAAAGCGCTCTGGGAATATTTGGTACCAAATGGTGTCTTTTATCCACGTCGGTGTCTTTAAAACGTCACGAGGGTTTATGTAAGGAAAACAGAAGAAATTACTTAAGTTGCTCAGCTCGATTTCTGCGTTTTCAGTCGTTGAAATGTCGGCGCAGCGTTTTTCTCCAAATAGAATCTTTTCGCCGCCTTTTCCGTACAAAATAAAGCCATAGCGGCTACGACGTTTCGGTGGAGTAAACTCTGCAAACCAGTGGTCGTGGTACTCGGTTTCCCCTTCATGAATCATGGTCACTTCATTGCCACCCACCCAACCGTGTGCATCACTGCCACCTAGGTTGCCACCATCGAGGCCACCTTCTGCCCAGTGGTACGGGTCGCCTATCCAAAGTGAAACCTTGTCTAGTTCGCCTTTTGCACAGCGTAAGCGAAGGTGAAGCGTTTCATTGTTGTAAGCGTAGCTGTCTGCACTTTTTGCTGAGTGAGTCAGCGAGCTTTTTGTAATCGGTTTGTTGATAACTGAATTTGTAATAGCCATAGCGGAAATCATCCCTAATTATTATTCTTTAACTGCGCCGCTGACGAGGCCGGTAGTAATGTGTTTTTGAGTCGCAACAAATAGCAAAGTGATAGGTACTGCAACCAATAATGAACCCGCGGCAAACAGTGTGAAATTCTCCGCTGAGTTAGATGAAATCCAACTGAAAATACCGATGGCTAGCGTCATTTTTTCTTCGCTGCGTAAGATAAGCGTAGGTAAAATGAAGTCCATCCAAGGTGCGGTGAAAGACACTAAACCAACAAACACTAAGATAGGTTTCGCGAGAGGGAGAATGATCTCGAGGAAAATCGTCATGTGGCCTGCACCATCAATTTTTGCGGCTTCATCTAATGAAGTGGGAATGGCATCGAAATAACCTTTCACCAACCAAATCATGAATGGTAATGAGCCCGTTACATACACAAATAACAAGCCAGCATAGGTATCAATCAATCCCATTTTTGATAGCAAAATGTAGATAGCCGTCATCGAAAGAAAGGCCGGGAACATCTGCAATACAAGAATGCTCATCATAATGTTGCGCTTACCATTGAAGCGGTAGCGAGAGAACACAAACGCTGAAATAGTCACGACAACCAGTGAGATAACCATATTCGCTGTCGCGAGAAGAAAGGTGTTTTTATACCAGTCTAAATAGGGTGTGTCCGTGAATAACGCGCGGTAGTGGTCGAGCGTAAAGTCAATACTTGTGAAAGAAGAACTGAATAAGTTATTCCCCGTTTTGAATGAAGCTAGCACTGTCCAAATCACTGGGCCAAGTACTAATAATGCGTTGGCAATGAGAAATAAGTACACGACTAGGGTGCCTATTTTGCCAATGTATTTGTCCATGTTAATTAACTTACCCGTACTATTTAAATTAGCCATGTTACATACCTACATCGTCTTTGAATGACTTCATGCGGCTGAATTGCCATATCGCAATACCAGACAAGAACAAGAAAATAATGATTGAGATAACCGAAGCGATTTGATATTGCTGGAAGTCGAGCGTGAGCTTGTAAATCCAAGTGATCAGAATGTCGGTATGTCCTGCAAATCGATATTCAGGGTTGATAGGACCCCCTTCGGTTAACAGGTAAATCGCCCCAAAGTTATTGAAGTTATGGGCAAAGGTCATGACCAACGATGGGGCCACTTGGTGCAACACCATAGGCAGGGTGATTTCTTTAAATTGCTGGAATTTGCTTGCACCATCGACTTCACTGGCTTCATAAAGTTCGCTTGAAATGTTAGTCAGTGCCCCTGCAATAAGCAGCATAAAGTAAGGTGCGCCAACCCAAACACTCACCGCGATAACGGTAATTTTTGCGGTGAAGGGGTCTGATAAGAAGGCAATCGAATCAAAGCCCCACGAGTTTAACGTTGCGTTGACTGGTCCAATACCATTCAGTAGTAAGCGGAACATCAATAAGGTCACGAAAGCCGGAATGGCATAAGGGAGAATAAAGATAAAGCGCCATGCTTTTTTTGCTTTAATGTTTCTATTTTGTAGCGCAAGCGCCAGTAAGAAACCAAACCCACAAGTACATATGGTGGCAAAAAATGCCCACAGAACCGTCCAAGAAGCGACACCGAAGAAAGTGCTCGACCATATTTTTAGTTCAAATAGTGAAACAAAGTTTTTAAACCCCACCCAATCTACGAGGTTTCTTGGTGGGATATGATGAGGTGCCGAATAGTTAGTGAAAGAGACGAGTACCGTAATAATGATTGGTAAAATAATGAATGCGATACTGGCAATAAAAGCTGGCGATAGCATGATGAACGCGAACTTTTGGTCGTAAATGTCTTTAAATTGTTCTCGAAGATTCAGTCGTGACTTAAGGCTGACTTTTGCATCTTGGACATTAGCGATGTACAGACAGATGAATAAGAAGCTGTAGAGTAAGGCTATGACTCCTTCGACCAACATAAAGACAGAGTTATCGCCCTGTAATATTTTAAAGCCTTCACGAACTTGAGCGACATCTCCTAAAGTGACTAAGCCTTTTAGCGAGGCCAACAGCTCCGGGAGAATCAACAATGTGATTAGCTGCATGGCTAAAAATACACCGCCTTTTATCCAATGACCTTTTACGATCTGTGTACTCCCCATAATAAGGAGTGAAGCGGGCATTCGTGATGCCGGCTGATTCTCTGTTAACAACATTGTTTATCTCTATTGTTTAGGTTGTCGTTATGTATTCGTTTTCTGGTCACGCCCTGAACTAGCGCTGTGGCTTTATGACACAGCGCATGAGCTAAGTCGCTTGTAAGTCGCGACGGGAGTTCAGAGGTTACTCTTGTAATTCTATTTGTTCTTCGATGATCGAAAGCGCACGGTCAAGAACAGAACTCGCAGGTTTATCGTTTACCCAGTAGTCTGTAATAGCACTGGCCATTGGTGACCAAATGAAGCCCATTTCAGGAATCGATGGCATTGCGTCTGAGTAGAAACCTTGCGTAATAATGGCGTAAGTGGCTTCATCGGCATCAACAATGATCTCTTCCATAACTGACTGGATCGGAGGGAGTGCTCTTGACATCTCATAGCGTTTTTTCAGCATCGCGTCGGAAGTAAGGTAGTCAGCAAATAATTGTGCGGCTTTCGGATACTCAGTGTAAGAAGACACAACCGCAAGACGAACAGTTGCAAAAGTGCGTGGTTGTTGGCCTGCTAATTTAGGCATAGGTACAACACCAAGATTTATCCCTGATTCTTGATACCCTTCGATTGCCCAAGGGCCGTCGATAATAGCGGCGACTTTTCCTTCATTAAATAAGCCACGACGTACTTGCGGGTTGCGCATATCAACTGGATTTGAATTGTTGGCCACTTGCAGGGTTTTCATTGCTTCTAAGCCTTGTTGGGCTTTTTCAGAATTGATGCCGATGTCTTTTGCATCGGTACCGTTATTACCAAATTCGTATGCGCCGTAAAGCGTGACAAACATACGAGACTCGTAATAGTTCTGTATGTCCCAGAGCAGTGCGTATTTATGTTCTTGCTTATTGTTGAAAGTTTTTGAAAATTCGATAATTTCTTCAAAAGTCTCAGGTGCTTTAGTCAGTAAATCTTTATTGTAGAACAGAGCGGTAGTAGCGAAGCTAACTGGGAAGCCATAGCTCACCCCTTCAGCTTGAGACGCATTAATCGCATTTGGCATAAAAGTATTCGAGATACGTTCGGCAGACACCAGATTCTCCATCGCCCCACCTGCCACGACTAATCGCCCCAATAAGTCATGTTCAATCTCTACTACATCTGCCACGCGAGCAGAGCCGCCATCCTGAATCAAACGAGAAGCGGCATCGATCGGCGCTAACCCACGGAATGAAAAATCAATATCGTATCCTAACTCTTTATTAAAGGACTGAGCGGCGTACTCCATGTAGTCGAGTGTTGTTTTGTCGGTCCAGATTAACAACTCAGCCCCATTTTCTGGCTGAATTGTGTCTGCGTTTGCATCTGCTGCAGCCGTTAATGTACTGGTCGTTAACGTTGCCGCCATTAAGGCTGCCGCGAATAGATTCTTTTTCATTCCTGAATTTTTCATACTGACACCGCGCTATTTAAAATCATAGTAGTCGTTCGTTAAGTACTACTATGGTATGTCTCGCCGACAATATGTCAACATCACCTGGTTAAAATGTCAGCGTATTTGTGATGCTTGTCACCTTCCGTTTGTGCTTTTTACATCTAGTAGCTATAGGGTTTTATGCCTTGTTTATTGGGGGGGTTGAACGGTGCTTTGTTCGTTTTGATACTTAGATTAATGAAAAGCCTACCGTTTGTGATGGTGATCAATAATCTCCGCAGTCAAGGGTGATTGATCTCTCATTTCTAAATTCAATAGGAAGCAAAACATTTATAATTCTAGAACAATAAATAGGCGTTCATTACGGACGACTATGTTTTTCTGGTTAAATGTTGCGAAATCAGCAAGCCTATCAAGAGACACCGTGGATAGATAAAGAGAAACAGTGAACAAAAATAACCCTACAAATAACAACAAATGATTCAGTGAAGAATCAATAAGGAATGACCGTGAAAAAAACATTATTGTCTGTAGTGATCACCAACACTCTACTTATTAGTGCTGGCGCTTCGGCTGCTGATGACCGAACTATGTCTCCAAGTGATATCTTTTTTTATGACGCTTTAAAATTTGGTGGGCATGTTGGAACATCGATTGAAGTCGAAGAGAAAAACATCACTGATTTTGCATCATGGGGTG
Organism: Vibrio sp. 10N.222.49.A3; assembly: GCF_041475145.1. NCBI lineage: Bacteria > Pseudomonadati > Pseudomonadota > Gammaproteobacteria > Vibrionales > Vibrionaceae > Vibrio > Vibrio sp. 10N.222.49.A3. Next base: position 11,836 of record NZ_JBFRVM010000080.1, on the reverse strand, counting down.
GTGGCAAGTCTAAAGAGCGTACAACGACTCATGAAGTGTTTAACGTCTTCTATAACAACGCTGCGTGGAATGCGACAGCACTTTACGCGTTCAAACTTGAAAATCGTAAGAAAAAGAAAGGCGCATACGCAGAAACAGAAAATGGATATAAGCACTTATTATCATTAAATAAAAGTTTTCAGCTAGGAAATGGTTGGGGAACGGGCTTGATCTATGAGTTGGAATATACAAAGGGTGATATTGTTACTTCTGCGAAAGTAGACGGCTTGAAAACCACGAAAGCTGAGCACAGTATTCGTCCATACCTTACGTACTGGAATAATGAATATTCAGCGGGCTTCTATTCAAACCTAGAGTACCTATACAACGATTCAGATAAGAGTGCTTGGGGTTCTCGTGAAGAGGAAGGTTACAGTCTCTTATTTAAACCTTACAAGCGCTTTGGTCAGTGGGAAGTTGCAGCTGAGCTCTACTATCAAGTTAAAGAAAATAAAGCGAAAACCGCTAACGGTTCACTCAATGAAGCCAGCGATTTCACCGAGATGTACATTGAGCCAATCGTTCAGTACAGCTTTGAAGAAGCCGGCACTATGTACGTTCGTGCTCGTATTGGTGAAAACGAAACGAAACATACAGACGGTTGGGCAAAGAACGAAACTTTCTTCAAAGATATTCGTAAGGCAACTTTAGGCTATGAGCAAGCAATTGGCGACGATTGGTTGGTAAAAGGCGAACTTGAGTGGGCTAAAGACACAGAGACTTTCTCTAAGCTGAAAGGCGAAGAGAAAACTGTAGAACAAGAAACAATGTATCTACAAGCGCTTTACCGCTTCTAAGTGGTATTAATCACAACTCAAATGACAGAGTAATATTATGATCAAAGTTTCAGATATCGCCCAAATCGTTGGTGGAAAAATTGAAGGTGATAACACGGTAGAAATATCTAAGATTCGCCCAGTTTCCAGCGTAGAAGAGGGCGGCTTAGCCATTGTCTTTGCTAAAGCCGATTTAAAAGGGCTATCTGAAACTTTGGCTGATGTCATTGTTGGGCCAGAAGCCATTTTACAGACTAAAGCAAAAACAAAAATCGTGATTGAGAAGCTCGAAGCTGAGAAGCTCAATCAACTAATGCGTCATTATAAAGTTCAAAAATATCAATTATTTGATCAAGGGAATACATCAGATACTCCCGATGTTTATATCGGAAAGCATTGTCAAATAGGTGAAGGTTGCCATTTCATGCCCGGTGTTAAAATCATGAACGGTGTAACAATCGGCAATAACGTTGCAATTCATGCCAATACAGTCATCAAAGAAGGCACAGTGATTGGTAACAATGTCACCATCGACTCTAACAACTCCATTGGTAATTACAGCTTCGAATACATGACCGGGCACAACACCCGTTATGAACGCGTGGAAAGTGTGGGTCGAGTGATCATTGGTGATGAAGTTGAAATTGGCTGTAATAACACCATCGACAGAGGCACTTTAGGCGACACCGTTATTGGTCGTGGAACCAAAATAGATAACCTAGTGCAAATAGGGCATGACTGCAAAATAGGCCAGCATTGTTTACTGGTATCTCAGGCTGGTTTTGCGGGCCACACTACCTTGGAAGATCATGTCATTGTTCATGGTCAAGCCGGTACCGCAGGGCATCTTACTATCGGGAAAAACTCCGTTATTAAAGCCAAATCAGGTGTGAGCCACTCTTTCCCTGCCAATAGTGATCTGTTCGGTTATCCGGCGAAAGATGCACGTTCTTATTATAAAAACTTAGCCGTATTGAACAAATTAACTCATCAAAAAAACAGTAACCCCCGTCCAAACTCTAAATCGTTAGAACTTGATACAGACAAAAGAGCGGTGGTACCGAAAAAGAGCTTAATAGCGAGACTATTTCGTTTATAGGTTGCCGAAGCGAGAGCTTAAAAATTAAAGCCCTAACTCGCGATGACTAAAACGGAATAGAACCCTACATATATAAAAAATAATAAGGAAATGACAATGAAACGTACTCTACTTGTAGCCGCACTTTTATCTTCAGCGTTAATGGGCTGTGCGAGCACAGCTGACACGCCAGCAGCTGATCAAATGAAAGCAACAGGTCCTTTCGCCGATTGTAATCTCGCCACGGTGGAAGATCGCGGGCCAATTCGTCCTTCACTTTATGTTATAGGCACTTTCCCTGATGGTCAGTGGCTCCACATGGAAAACCGTCAAATGTCGCATAAAGGCAAAGGTATTTACCAAGTGGTAAGCGAAGAAAAAGCGGGCAACGTAAGTTTGCAGTTCGCAACGATGGGCTGGTCTCCACAATTTACCGCAGCTGGCATGTCGATGACGACAGGTTATGAGAAAGCGCTAAAACGCGGTGGCTTTGCAAAAAACACAACCGTTAATATTCCAGAAGATGGCAAATATTTATGGAGTGTTGAAATTAGCGAAGATAAGAAGCCGGTTCGCGCATTGGTTAAAGCGTGTAAATAAGCGATGTAGCCAACCTACATGACCCACTCTATATCACTATTTATAACCACGCTTTATAACACCGTTTATAAACTCGTGGTTGAACGCAGTGATACAGAAGAAAGGTGCTCTGAATATCAGAGTACCTATGTTTTAAACATAAACCCTAAATGTTCAATGATTAACGTTTACGTCTTTTTAGCCAGTAACTTGAGAGCTCCAGTCACTGGCTAAAAAGATTTTTACCTATCAAGATTTAACCCGTATTCGGAGTTTCAAATGGCAACAGTTAGCCTGCGTAAAGTAGAAAAACAGTACGATAATGGTTTTAAAGCCGTACACGGAATTGACTTAGATATTCACGAAGGTGAGTTCATGGTATTTGTGGGGCCGTCTGGTTGCGCCAAATCTACCACATTGCGAATGATTGCTGGCTTAGAAGATATCTCAGCAGGCGAAGTGCGTATTGGCGATAGAGTGGTGAATGATTTAGCGCCTAAAGAGCGTGGTATTGCCATGGTATTCCAAAACTATGCGTTGTACCCACACAAAACGGTCTTCGATAACATGGCCTTTGGTTTGAAAATGCAAAAGCGACCAAAAGAAGAGATCAAACAACGCGTAGAAGATGCCGCTGAAAAACTAGAAATTACTGATCTCCTGTATCGTAAGCCTAAAGAAATGTCGGGTGGTCAGCGTCAGCGTGTCGCGGTGGGACGAGCCATTGTTCGTAAACCAGACGTGTTCTTATTTGATGAGCCTCTATCCAATCTTGATGCCAAACTGCGTGTTTCGATGCGTGTAAAAATTGCACAACTACACAAGTCTCTTAAAGATGAAGGTAACCCTGCGACCATGATTTATGTCACGCACGATCAAACGGAAGCTTTAACCTTAGGCGACCGAATTTGTGTATTAAATCAAGGTAACATTATGCAAGTGGACACGCCGACCAACTTGTACAACGCACCGCAGAACAAGTTTGTGGCGGGTTTTATCGGCTCCCCAGCCATGAATCTAGTGAACACAACCCTACGCAAGTTAGGTGATGATATTTACGTGGAACTTGCCCCTAACGCCCAAATTATTATTCCTAAACGTTTGCAAGAAAAGCTTGTGGATCATATTGATAAGCCTGTGTGTCTAGGCATTCGACCTGAACACATAAATATTGCCGCTGATGATGAGATGGTGAACGTACACCCTGGTGAGCTGACCGTGGTTGAAAACTTAGGGAATGAAAAATACCTGTATTTCAAATTGGGTGATAACGAAATTGTTGCGCGAGTGAATAACCAAAGCATAAGTACATCAGATATTGGCAGCCAAGTACGCTTTAATTTTGATTCTGCGTTTTGTCATATTTTTGATGGTGAAACCGAACAGAACCTGACGTTGTAAAATCAGGCATTATTGGCATTAACTATCGTAGATGAATGGTTTCAATAGAACGTTCTAACACCTCACTTTAATAATATGCCCTAAGTATCTCACTTTGGCTTAAGGGCATAATAAAAATATAAATGAATCCTGAGAACTCATTCTCAAGATACTGTCACGCCTCAATTAAATAGAACTTATATAAGGAAGGTTTTATTCGTACAGCTGACTTCATCGCTTCTGACATTATTTAACGCGGCCGTAATGGTTGTATGGGAGGGAGACTATATAGCATGCTCACGAAACACGACCTGATAGTTAAATCGCGTGACAAGAATATAAAACAATAACCTACACCAACATAACGTGAATAAAGGACGACACATGAAGAATAAGCTTATTGTGCTATCAGCATTACTGGCTTCCCTACCTGCTATGGCAGATTGGAACCAGGCCTATTTCCGTGGTACAGCCAATAACTGGCAAGCCGAATCTATGGTTAAAGTGAAAGCAAACCACTGGCAAATAGTGAAAAAATTTAATACCGGTGATGGAACGAACTCTCCTAGTTTTAAGGTTGATCGCTTTGGTGATTGGTCTGAAAACTACCCTCTATCAAATTTCTCTGTTGACCCTAATAAAACCTACGAAATTAATTTCTATGACGACACGAATAAAGTGGTGGTCCATGAAAAACTTCCCTTTGATATGCGTGATGAAACCATGTATTTCGTGTTTCTTGACCGTTTCTATGATGGCGATTCAGCCAATAATACATCGACGGGTGCCGACATGTATTCGGCAGACAAATCGGATTTCAAAAAATACTTTGGTGGTGACTTAAAAGGTTTAACTGCAAAGCTAGATTACTTGCATGATATGGGGATCACGGCCATTTGGATAACGCCTCCAGCTGATAACATTAACGTACCTGACAGTCGGGGGGGAGCGGGTTACCACGGCTACTGGGGACGTGACTTCTTTAAAGTCGACGAGCATCTGGGTACCGTTGCCGATTTTAAAGCATTAAAGACGAAAATGGATAGCTACGGCATGAAACTCGTACTGGACTATGCGCCTAATCACTCTAACCCTGATGATGAAGGGGAATACGGTGCACTTTATAAAAAGGGTGTCCGAGTTACCGACTACAAAAATGATAATGCAGGGTATTACCATCATAATGGAGCGATCGCTGAAAACGGTAAAGATTGGGAATGGAACGACGCATGGGCGGTTCGTAATAAAACCTTGTTTAACTTAACCGATTTTGACCAACGTAAAGATGGCCCTGCGCGTCAGTACTTGATTGATGGCGCGAAATTCTGGGTAGACTTAGGGGTGGATGCGATTCGTATTGATGCGGTGAAACATATGGATAAAGAGTTTATCCAAGATTTTACTGGCCAAATAAACGCGTACGCGAAGAAAAGCCAAGGTAAAGATTTCTATTTCTTTGGTGAGTGGATGGATTCAGGTGCTGACGCAACGGGATCAAACTTTGCCTCTATAGATTTTGCCAATACATCAGGCTCTGCATTGCTTGATTTTGGTTTGAGAAACACCATCGAAAACGCCTTGCTAAACCACAATGGCACTGGTATGTATGCCATTAATAACTACATGAAGCTGAGAGACCAGAAATTCACAAGCAGTGATTGGCAAGTGGTGTTCTTAGATAACCACGATGCGTCACGTATCTCTACGGTTTTGCGTTCCGATGCGAAGAACTTTGGCGCAGGTAAAGACAAGTGGGGTGGTCGTCAAAGTGTTGCATTTGCACAAGACAGAGTGGAGCTGGGTTTAGCGCTTATCATGACCTCTCGTGGTATCCCATGTATTTACTATGGAACAGAGCACTACGCAGCTAACTTCACTACCAACGGTTTTGGCCAGCAAGGTAACGACCCATACAACCGTGAAATGATGCCAAGTTTTGATAAAACGACCAATGCTTACAAGATGATTAAAAAGTTGAGTAAGTTACGTAAAGACAGCTATGCGGTGCAGCAAGGTGATTATATCGAGCGCTGGATAAGCAATGATGTATTGGTATATGAACGTAACGCAGGCGATGACGTAGTTGTGGTTGCAATGAACCTCGGTCAAGGTACATCGGTTAACGCGGTGAATTTAGGATTGGCAAACGGAACTTACGACAGTGTATTAGGCACTGACCAAGTAGTTGTTTCTAATGGCAGTGGCACATTTAATCTAGACCAAAATGAAGTGGTTATCTTACGCACTAAGCACTAGCAGGTAATACAGGCTATTGATAACGGTTTTACTGGTTTTTGATTGAGTATCAACAGCATAAACCTCGTACATAGTGTGCGAGGTTTTTTTTATTTTTCTTCGCTTGAGCTAGTGGAATATTCTTCATTTTATCGAATTCCAACTAAAATCCTGCCCAAGGGTGTCTTTTCTACAAGAAAACTAGTCGAAGCCTTAACCATGATCTACAATACGGCAAAATTCTAACTCGACTATTTTCAGGAAGAGCTGCATGTACATGAGCACTGATGAGGTTCGCAACGCGTTCCTTAAGTTCTTTGAGAGCAAAGAACACCAAATCGTAGACAGTTCATCGTTAGTTCCACATAACGATCCAACCCTGCTATTTACTAACGCAGGCATGAACCAATTCAAAGATTGCTTCTTAGGCGCCGAAAAACGTGCCTACACTCGAGCAACTACGGCTCAGCGTTGTGTACGTGCGGGTGGTAAACACAATGACCTTGAAAACGTAGGTTTCACGGCTCGTCACCACACGTTCTTCGAAATGCTAGGCAACTTCAGCTTTGGCGACTACTTCAAAGAAGAAGCGATTGGCTTTGCTTGGGAATTCCTGACTGAAACACTAGGTCTGCCAAAAGATCGCCTGTTAGTAACGGTTTACGAGACAGATGACGAAGCATTCGAAATCTGGAACAAGAAAGTGGGCATCCCAGCTGACAAGATTGTTCGCATCGGCGACAAAGAAGGTGGCAAGAAGTTTGAATCTGATAACTTCTGGACAATGGGTGACACAGGCCCTTGTGGTCCATGTACTGAAATCTTCTACGATCACGGTGAGCACATTTGGGGTGGCCGCCCTGGTACACCTGAAGAAGATGGTGACCGTTTTATCGAGATTTGGAACAACGTATTCATGCAGTTCAACCGTCACGCTGACGGCACTATGGAACCGCTACCTAAGCCAGCTGTAGATACTGGTATGGGTATTGAGCGTATCTCTGCAATCATGCAGGGCGTTCACTCTAACTACGAAATTGATGTATTCCAAAAGCTAATCAAAGCGACAGCAGAAGTGGTGGGTCACGACGACCTATCTAACCAATCGCTGCGCGTTATTGCTGACCACATCCGTTCTTGTTCATTCCTAATCGCTGATGGCGTAATGCCTTCAAACGAAGGTCGTGGCTACGTTCTACGTCGTATTATTCGTCGTGCAGTTCGTCACGGTAACAAGATTGGTGCACAAGGCGTGTTCTTCCACAAACTTGTGGGCGTACTGGCTGAAGTGATGGGTTCTGCAGCTGAAGAGCTTAAGAAACAACAAGAGCTTGTTGAAAAAGTACTTCGCATCGAAGAAGAGAACTTTGGTCGCACGCTAGAGCGTGGCATGGTTATCCTAAACCAAGAATTGGATGTTATTGAATCTGAGCTTAATTTAGCTATTCAGAATAAAGAGCAATATAGCAATGAAGTATTTGGGGTTTTACCAGGTGAGGTTGTGTTTAAATTGTATGACACATACGGCTTCCCAGCAGACCTTACTAACGATGTAGCGCGAGAGCGAAATTTATTTATTGATGAAGAAGGCTTTGAAAAGGCGATGGAAGAGCAGCGTCAGCGTGCTCGTGAAGCGGGCCAATTCGGCACGGATTACAACGCGACGATCAAAGTAGACACCAACACTGATTTCTGTGGCTACACAGGTACTGAAGGTTCAGGTGAAATCTCTGCGCTATTCGTTGACGGCGAAGAAGTATCTTCACTATCGGCTGGCGACAAAGCAATCATCATCCTTGAAGAGACACCATTCTACGCTGAGTCAGGCGGTCAATGTGGTGACGCGGGTACGCTAAGCACAGAGTCAGGTCTATTCAAAGTACAAGATACTCAAAAGCTAGGTAATGCATTTGCACACCACGGTGAGCTAGTTGAAGGCGTATTTGCTCAAGGCGATAAAGTAGACGCTATTGTTGACGCTGAGCGTCGTGCTGCTATTTCACTAAACCACTCTGCAACTCACTTACTTCACTCTGCACTACGCGAAGTGCTAGGTGAGCACGTTGCTCAGAAAGGTTCTTTAGTTAAGCCAGACAACCTACGTTTTGACTTCTCTAATCTTGAAGCGGTAACACCAGCACAGATTAAAGAAGTAGAGCGTCTAGTTAACGCACAAGTTCGTAAGAACCATGTGATTGAAACTAACATCATGGACATCGAGTCAGCGAAAGAAAAAGGTGCGATGGCACTGTTTGGCGAGAAGTACGATGATGAAGTTCGCGTTCTGTCTATGGGCGATTTCTCTACTGAGCTTTGTGGTGGTATCCACGCGAGCAACACCGGTGATATCGGTCTATTCAAGATCACTTCTGAAGGTGGTATTGCTGCGGGTATTCGTCGAATTGAAGCGGTAACGGGTGAAGCTGCTCTAGATGCAGTAGAAGCTCAGGCTAACGCTTACGAAGAGAAGCTTGCTGAATCAGCTAAGAAAGCGAAATCGCTAGAGAAAGAAATCCAACTACTTAAAGAAAAGATGGCTGCAGCTGAAGGTGCAAACATCATGGGTAAAGTAGAAGAGATCTCTGGTACTAAGGTACTGGTTGCTGCCATTGAAGGTGCAGACAACAAGAACCTACGTACTATGGTTGATAACGCTAAAAACCAAGTAGGTAGCGGCATCATCCTGATCGCGAACGTAGCAGACGGTAAAGTTGGCCTGATTGCTGGCGTAACTAAAGACCTTATCGGCAAAGTTAAAGCGGGTGACCTCGTTAAGATGGTTGCTGAGCAAGTTGGCGGTAAAGGCGGCGGTCGTCCAGATATGGCTCAAGCGGGTGGTACTAACGTTGAAGCACTACCTGAAGCGCTCAAATCAGTACGTATTTGGCTTGAAGAGCGTCTTTAAGCTTAAGTAATTGATACAAAGATGCCCAATCAACTGATTGGGCATCTTTTATTTTGCCCATTGGAAGAACCTTTGAAAAAGGTTTGATTGAGATTAACCAAGAAGGCTAATGGTAACGTTAGACTCCTTGGTTAATTTTTATTGCTTCGCCATGACGCGGAGTATGTGTTTTTTTGTCATATATAGACATTGGTCTTGGGAAGGTGAGGAAGGGTGAAAATGCCTCTTATCGTGCAGAAATTTGGTGGAACGTCGGTGGGTTCAATTGAACGAATCCATCATGTAGCAGAAAAAATCATTGAAGCGAAAAATGAAGGGAACCAGATCCTGGTTGTCGTTTCTGCTATGTCAGGTGAAACAAATCGGTTAGTTAACTTAGCTTCACAAGTTGATAGCGTACCAAACGCTAGAGAGTTGGATGTGCTGTTAACGGCCGGAGAACAAGTTTCCATGGCTTTGTTGGCGATGACGTTGCACAAGTTGGGTTATGAAGCGACATCGATGACTGGCTATCAAGCCAAAATACACACCGATTCTAATCATAATAATGCGACGATTGAGCGTATTGATACCGCTCCTATTAAAGCGCTGTTAGATGATGACCAGATTGTCATTGTTGCAGGTTTTCAAGGCGTTAATGCAAAAGGTGATATCACAACCTTAGGGCGAGGTGGTTCAGACACCACGGCCGTTGCGTTGGCAGGCGCCCTTCAAGCGAAAGAGTGTCAGATATATACCGATTTTGATGGCGTATATTCCTGCGACCCTAGAGTGGTTAAGCAATCTAAGAAATTAGATACCTTAGACTTTCCCTCTATGGAAGAAATGGCTCGCAGAGGCGCTAAGGTTTTACACCTTCCATGTGTTCAACATGCGTGGCGACACAATGTACCATTGAGAGTGCTTTCGAGCTTTGAAGAAGGCGAGGGAACTCTTATCGCGGGTAATGACTGTTTGAATGATATTGCTGGGATAGCCATTCAAAGAGATATGGTTCGCGTCGAGTGTTTGAATCAAGATTTACCGTCTCTCATGTCGCATTGCCATTTATTAGGGATTGAAGTCTGTAGTGTGATCGAGGAAACAGAACGGGCAGCACTCATTATCAAACCGGACATTAGTGCTAAATTAAAACTAGTTTTTGACGAGAAAATCCGTAATAGTGAACAGGTTAGTTTGTTAACTGTGGTAGGAAGCCGAACACAAGAAATTGTGGTCAGTTCACATGGATTGTTGTCTGAAGGCGAAATTGATGTACAGCATCACTTATTGCAACAGCAGTCTTTAACTTTGGTGATATCACCAACGCAAGTCGATATGGCTGCTAACATATTACACAATGCATACATCGTAGCGCGTGAAACACAGGGTTATCCTAAAAAAGAAGTGCATTTTGGTTAAATAAACTCAATCGATAGTTTACGAAAATATAACTTTTGTTGGATAATGCTCGCGTAGCTAGATAAATTTAGAGATTACTCAAGGAGCAAAGAATGCTAATTTTGACTCGCCGCGTTGGCGAAACACTGATGATTGGTGACGAAGTAACAGTTACTGTACTAGGCGTTAAAGGTAACCAAGTACGTATTGGTGTTAACGCACCTAAAGAAGTATCTGTTCACCGTGAAGAGATCTACATGCGCATTCAAGCTGAAAAAGGTAATGGTAACGTTGCACCCGGCAACTACTAATACTTTTGCGTAGAGAAGAGGCTAGCATTGTTGCTAGCCTTTTTTGATCTTGGGGAAATGGAAATACGCATTTGAACATCGATGGGGTGGTAGCGGGTTAGTCTTAACGCGGTGAAGTGAGAGCTTTATGACGTTATGAAATACAAATAGGATCGATCATCGCTATTACACGGTATTTTGTCTGCGCAAACTCAAGATTTGTTAGCTTCCCCTATGGCGCAAATACGCATCCCGTAGTATTGTGCAAACAGCGGTAGCACTTGCTGCTGGATAAATTAGATAATTGTTTTCGGCTATTTATTATTGCCAATCTTTCACCTTAATTTTTAAGGGAAAAAGCGCGATTTGAAGCTTATAAGTTCAATTTGCAAGCGCTTTGATTAAATAGCAAACGGTTGAGTGTTTTTGTCCAATTTTTTTCAATAAAGTGTTTGACATATTTTCGGTAAAACGTAATATGTGCCTCCGCAAGACGGTGAGGTGGCCGAGAGGCCGAAGGCGCTCCCCTGCTAAGGGAGTATGTGGTTTGTAGCCGCATCGAGGGTTCGAATCCCTCCCTCACCGCCATTTCTTGCACGTTTGAATTTGCAAGCAAACACAGAAGTAACAATGTGCGCCCTTAGCTCAGCTGGATAGAGTACCTGGCTACGAACCAGGCGGTCGGAGGTTCGAATCCTCCAGGGCGCACCATTCTCTTTACTCTTACTTGTAAGTGTTTCGAGAATAATGAATAAGGTGAGGTGGCCGAGTGGCCGAAGGCGCTCCCCTGCTAAGGGAGTATGTGGTTTGTAGCCGCATCGAGGGTTCGAATCCCTCCCTCACCGCCATTCATTACAGGCCTATGGCCTTTTTTTTGTTTCGTAGAAACAGAATGTGATATATTTCACAACTTCTTCTCTTGAAGATACCGTGCGCCCTTAGCTCAGCTGGATAGAGTACCTGGCTACGAACCAGGCGGTCGGAGGTTCGAATCCTCCAGGGCGCACCACTATTTAGGGTTTTCATTAATCCTGATGTTGAACGTTTAGTTTTAACTGCTTTATTGCCTTAACTAACAGCTTAATATCGAAACCGTTGCGCCCTTAGCTCAGCTGGATAGAGTACCTGGCTACGAACCAGGCGGTCGGAGGTTCGAATCCTCCAGGGCGCACCA
>NZ_JBFRVM010000079.1:48127-101764 GCF_041475145.1 Vibrio sp. 10N.222.49.A3 | reverse complement strand
TTTTAAACTGGCGTTGACAGTTGCACTTACTTCTTTTTTGGCGATGGCTGGCGTTTCTGGATATGGCCAGACCAAACGATATGTTGCGCTCCAGCCGTTTATCGTTAGAAAGCCTACAACTCCATTTTTATTCGGGTTGGGCAACTGAGTTAGGTCTGATGGGTAAATTATTGGGTATGTAACTTTTTGCCAACTTGCAGTTGTTGCTTTTGAGCTTTGAGTTTGTGGTCTCTCAACAACTCTTTGTCCCAGAGCCTTAGACATAAATTCAGCTGTGTCTCCTGCTGATCCAATCTTCAACGTAACTAGGTTACTGAACATGCTAGTTAATGAGTTAGTGGTATCATTCCCGTAAATTGACCTTAGCTGAGAGATTGCTTGCGTTCCTGCAATTGTACGCCCTCCTTGCGCTCTACCTAACTCTATCCAGCGCAACAACGCATTTGATTTTGGTAGGTTAGCTAGTTCATCAACGACTAAATAACATCGTTTACTCTTTAGGCTCGACAGGTGTTCATCAACCATCATGCTCATACATGAATGGAATAGTGGTTTACCTACAGATGGATATTTTTGATGAGCTTGAAGTATCAGTGTCGGCTTAGCTTTGCAGTTGTTTACCCAATAGTGAATTGAAAATTTGCTCATATATGATTTTGGCCAAGCCTTAGCAAGCGATTCAATCCAGCCCAATTCACTCTGCATAGTAATGAGGATGCTTTGTGTTGTACGATTGTTCTCTTCGACAAATCGCATGGCTTTTGGGGAATGTTGCTTTAACGTAGCTCTTAAGTTTACTTCACTAACGTTAAGAGCGTGGTATAGCTCAAGCCAACCCCAAGGCGCACTGCGGGCTTTCAGTGATTCAATGATCCCTACAAGTATCAGTCTTGCTGATTCACTCCAAATTCGATCTTTTGTCTCTGAAATGATGTGCTCTGCGAATCGAGAAGGGGCACTATCATGTTTCATATCTTCAGATATATTCCAAATTACACTTCTTTTGTCCCAAGGAGCAATCAGTAAGCTCTGGTTCTTAGAGTAGAATTTTTCCGTGTACTCTTGCTTTGCATCGAAAATAAAAACTTTTTGTTTAGTTGTGATAATTTGCTTCAAGAGACTGCAAATTATCACAGTTTTCCCTGAACCAGGTTGACCAGTTATAAGGATGTTACCAATTTCAGATTGTTGAGTTATTTGTATACAGGGATGGATATGTAGACCTTTTTTTGCACCGCCTTTAATTTCTAGTGATAACTGTTGTTTCGCATGCCTGTTAGCTTGCTTGCCATCGAGCCTCTTTGAGCCTGCAACGTGTCTTTCTACAGTTTTTCCACCTAACACATAGAAAGTGTTCATGCATAGCATAATACTTGTCGAAAATGCCACGATTAAGGGAAGTAGAGTGTGTGCGATGAAATCAACCTCTAGATTGTTACTAACTAGATATTCTCGATATGCTTGCCATATCGAGTTATCGTTTGAATAGAAACCAGCCATGATGTCTATCCAAATATTAAGGTGCTTTTCAATTGGTGCCCACGTTGTAAACCAGTCCCAGCTTATACAAATTACCAACATAGTTAGAACGCTTGTCAAACAAAGTGTTGATAAAATGATGACTCCCCAATCCTGATAAGGTTGTGAGGGTGGTAGCTCTTTTGTGCTCATAATAAGACCTCCTGACCAAGTGCAAGATTGATATTTATAACTGCTTCTGCTTTCTGATCTTCCGTTAATCCGACAATTTCGCAGTTAATCTCGAAAGTTTTTCGAAGTAGTTTTAATTCAAGTTGCTTTATAAGAACTTCTATAGGTTCTTGGTCAAACTGTCGGACAGTTGCAGCTCTGATGACTTCAGTTTTTGTTTGTCCCGTTCTATCTGCTTCTCTCAGAACCTTCGCGTCGAGTGCTGGGGGAAGTCTTATTCCAATTGTTTTACCAGTTAGCTCAGCCATAGAACACCCCCAATGACGGCTAGCATTGCTAGCGGTAGTAGTGAGAGTCTTTGGAGTCGACTTCGATTAAGCTTCGCTAGCAGAGCTGCTAGCGGCCAGATCTTTGATATACCGCCGCGATTTGTTTGAGTGGGCGGTGTTTGGCTATCACTACCAGTGCAAAGGGTCTGATATCCTCTAAGCTCAGGTACTGTGTTCTTGCGATAAATGCGTATTGCTCTCAAAACAAGAGGCATTTGATGACAAATTGGGCTGTAGTGACCTTGGTTAATTAGGTGCTTAACTGCATCAGATACAACATCAGGAACCATTGAATTATCAACATGGAAATTGTATTCATCTTCAGCGACTACAATTGCCCCTGCTAGTATGTAAGAAACCTCGTAAGATAGTTCCTCAAAGACATATTCAAGCTCCTGATGATGGTTTTCAATTATTTGTCGTGAGTACATTTTACGTCGAGTAGAAGTCTTCATTATTTACTCTCCTTACTCGGGACATTTGAATAATTAGATGGAGGTGATTTGTGATGGAAGAGTGGAGTTGATATTAAATGCCTTCTCTCTTCCATGAGTGTATCAACTAAGGTTTCTAAATCTTGATCTGTAGCTAGTGCTGCGATAAACGCGTCGACTTCATGTGTTAAGAAGCCAACAGAGCGCGCACCTAGAGGGATTGATGGAGGGAATTTCCCTAGATTAATATACCTGTGCAATGTTGCTTTCGAGAAAGGGATTCGAGAAAGTACTTGTTTTTTTCGTTCTATTTTAATGTGGCTGTTCATTTGTAATATGCCTTTACTGTTCATTTACAGAAAGCATATAACTAAGAACTTTATTCAAAAAAGAGGGGGGCTTTTGAGGTTTTCTAGTGAGGCACGATCAAGTTATTGATATAAAAGTTTTTATTTTTTGCCGTAGAGGCTAAAAAAGTGTCTACGGCTCTAACTTAATCAACAATTAGGAGCGTTTTTTCTCTGCTAGCTCTTCAAATTTTTCAAGTGAGCGGTTGAAAATGGCATCATGGTCATAGGTTGATTTTAGCTTATTGATTACCTTGTCAATATTATCGCTCAAACTGCCATGTTGCTCATGGTGGTACCTGAAGTATTTCTGAATGGAGAAATCTTGATACGTTTTATCTCCTTCGGAATAAGCAATGGTTGCTTGATGCATGCCTTCAAAAGTACGGTACTCAATATTTTGTATTATGCCATTATAAATCTTAGTGAAGTAAAGATGATCTTCTTCAACATTGATATAACCCCCACATTGTTCAGGATATAGGCACCGTCTAATGCATTCATTAATTTTAAAGTAACGATCTTCAATTGGTTTATATCTACCTTGCTCCCAAGATTCTCTTAAGTTGTCATCTGGAAGTAGATTAAGTTCTTGGCATAAACGAGAGTAGTATGTTTTGACATTTTCCTTATGCTCATAGTACCTCCTTAGTATTGTTGATTTAGATGTTCCAAGCTTCTCGCCCACAGCATTGAACGCTTCATTTTGACTTAAGTCTTCGGTCTTTTTTATCGCTTCCGTTTCATCGAAAGCTGTTGCAGGAGATATTAGCCTCCTTCTATTGTCCGCTGTTAAACCAAGACCATCAGTGAGTACCTTGACGGCATCCTCTTGGTCTTTTTTTGTTGAAGCTGCTAAAAGTTGTAAACCTGATTTAATGAATAGGTGGGGTAACGGTAGGTTGTCATTAATTCTGTCTGAATAGTCATCAAGATTAGAAAAAGATTCACGGAGTACATTGCCGATTAATAAAAGTGCTTTTGCTGCACAATCATGCGATAGAGTTCGCTCTTCAGCTATCCGTGTCGAGTTGGTTAGTAGGTACTCTTCCAATGAAGGGATCGTGTCTTCATCCAGTGAATAATAGTAATCTTTATGTTTAACTTTCATTAGTGTCTCTAGCGATAGTGAAGTGATTCTTTGATGCTTTTAGAATAAATTGGCTCCAGTAATCCATGATAGGTCGTCGCTTATCTACGTACTCTGCTCTGTTGTATGCCATCCGAATTTTATCTGTGCCTACATGTGATAAAACAACCTCTATAGCATCTTTATCGAAGTCGTAATCATCTTGCTCATTCAACAATGTACTACCAATCGATCTAAGGCCATGACTTACTAGATAATCGTTGAGGCCTGCATTTTTAATCGCATTGTTAACTGTTTGACTATTGATGTGATGGTTTGCTTTGGAGTGAGCTGGGAATACGTATCGGTTTTTGCCAAATGATATAGGTTTCAGTTGTTCAAGAATGGAGATGCTAGCTTCAGATAACGGAATTCTGTGAGCTTTGCTTTTTTTCATTTTGCTCTCAGGGATTACCCATAACTTTTTAGCAAAGTCGATTTCATCCCATTCAGCTAATGCTGCTTCGTTAGGCCTGACTAAGGTATGTAACTGAAATTCGAAAGCACAGCGTGTAATATGAGTCATATTTGATTCTGACATCTTTCGCATTACAAACCCCATTTGATCTGGGTGTACAGCTTTCATTGGAGTAGATTTCGGTTGTTTGAAAGCCTTTCTGATATTTGCTAGCTGGTTAAATTCGAGTAAACCGCTGTTAACTGCAAATGTCATTACTTCGTTTAACCGAGCGCAAACTCGTTTGAGCATGTCGAGTTTTGCTTCGGATTGAAGGTAGCCCAAGGTCTTAATTGCAACTGGTGCCGTAATGTCTGAAATTGGCAAGTTACCTAGATTTGGAAATATATGTAGCTCTAAAGAACGCCATATATCGGTCGCATGATCTTCTGTTACCGACCCTTTCTTAACGTCAAACCAAGTCGCAGCAACAGCTTTGAGAGTGTTACTGATTTTAATCTGCTCTTTGACTAGTTCATTATCACGATGAGTCTTCGGATCGATCCCTTGGGCTATTAGTTCTCTGGATGCTGCTGCTTTTTCTCGAGCGTTGGCTAAGCTTGTATCAGGATAGGAACCTAGACCGATATTCTTCCTTTTTTTCGTGATAGGGTGGGTATAGTTGAAAACCCAGTTTTTTGAATTATTGGGCTTAAGTCTTAGATATAGTCCATTGCCATCGCAGAGGGAGTATTCTTTTTCTCGGCATTTGGCATTTTTGACCTCTGTAGCCGACAAGGGCTTAACCTGTTTAGCCATAATCATGTCCTTTTTATGTAACACTAGCTTAAACTTGCTAGTTTGATGTTACATCAAGTGTGACATTAACGCTAAGATTCCGCGATTCCTAGTGAGACATATTGAAGTAAGTGAAAGTAGGTTTTACAAGGCGTTAGATACAAAAATGGGACATCCTGAGATGTCCCGTTCCAAACGTTTGGTGGAGCTGGCGGGAGTTGAACCCGCGTCCAAAAATCATTCATCATTGGTACTACATGCTTAGTCGATCTTTAATTTCACCAGCAACCTGCGAACCGACACGCTAGTTAAAGGCTAACCTGAATTGTTATTCGCGCTTTTCCTCTCAGGTGGGAGAATCCGCGCTAGCTAGTTTGGGTTTGATCTCTTATTGGTCCCCGTCTTACGAGCGGAAGCTAGGGTAAGAGAGCTCTGAGCAGGTTATTAAGCTGCTAGTGCGTAGTTTTCGTCGTTTGCGACTATTTTTTTGCGGCTTTTAACGTGGCCAACCGCCCCACGGCATGCACCTCAGACTTCAAAATTCCTGTCGAATCCTAAATCAGCCCCAAGTGTTATTTGCATAGTACCAGAAAAGCTTTGCCTGTCTAGCACTGTGCGTTTAAGTGCTTAAAATTAACGCAAATTACTCTTCATAATTCGTGCTTTATCTCTCGCCCAATCTTTTTCTTTCATATCAGTACGTTTATCGTGCAGCTTTTTACCTTTCGCTACGCCAACTTTAATCTTCGCCCAAGAGCGAGACCAGTAAAGTGCGGTTGCGACAAGTGTCATGCCTTCACGGTTAATACGACCGATAAGGTTGTCGAGTTCTTTTCTCGACATTAGTAGTTTACGGATGCGTGTTGGGTTCGCCACGATATGAGTACTCGCTTGAGTTAGCGGAGTGATCGTCATACCACTGATGAATGCTTCGCCGTCTCGGATGTAGACGTAGCTTTCTGCGATATTGGTTTTGCCTTCACGTAGGGATTTTACTTCCCAGCCTTGTAGCTCAAGCCCCGCTTCTATCTCATCATCGATGAAATATTCGTGGCGAGCTTTCTTATTAAGCGCAATGGTATTACTACCGGCTTTTGATTTTGATTTATTCTTTGCCATAATGGCCTCATTATACGGATTGCACCCTAGTTGGGGAATCCTTTTTATTTGCGCTCTGGCCCAATACAATTAAAATTGCAGTTTGTGTTAATGTAACGCTGTCTTTAACAGGAGTCTATATGCCAAAGGTTACTCGTTCAGCATTAGTGTCGTTTAGTGCCGACCAGATGTTCAGCTTGGTCAATGATGTTGCTCGTTATCACGAGTTTTTGCCAGGGTGTTCTGGTTCACGTGTGATCGAATCTTCAGATTCAACTATGGTAGCTTCAGTTGATGTCTCTAAAGCGGGTATCAGCAAAACATTTACCACATCGAACCGCTTAGCGGATGGCGCTGAGATCTTGATGGAGCTGGTGGACGGCCCGTTTAAAAAGCTGCAGGGTGGTTGGTATTTTACTCCGCTCGATGAGCAAGCGTGTAAGGTTGAGCTTAAGTTAGAGTTTGAATTCTCTAGCCGAATGATTGAAATGGCATTTGGTAAGGTTTTCAATGAGCTGACGAGTAATATGGTCAGTGCTTTTACTCAACGCGCGAAACAGGTCTACTAAGCCATGACTATTGAATCGGATATGATCCACGTAGAGGTTGTGTTTGCACTTCCGCATGAACAGCGTGTGTTTACTTTAGTAGTAAACAAGCACGCGACCGTTGAAGAGATCATTGCGCAGTCTGGCGTTTTGGAATTGTACCCAGAGATCGACTTAGCAAAAAACAAGGTTGGCGTATTCAGCCGCAACGTTAAGCTAGATGCGACGGTTCGCGATAAAGATCGTATCGAAATCTACCGAGCACTGTTAGCCGATCCAAAAGAGATCCGCCGTAAGCGTGCTGAGCAAGCGAAAGCAGCCGCAGCTAAATCGTAGTGCTAAAAAAATTCGACTAAGAAGAGAGCTCGCAATGTTGGCGAGCTTTTTTGTGCCTGTTGGTTAGACACGCAGCTAATTTGTTAGCAGATATTAAAAAGCCTGCTCATGTGAGCAGGCTTTTGCGATTCATACCTTGTCGACTGATAGTTTTGTCGACTGGAAAGCTTTATCAGCTGAGAGCTTTGTTGACTGAAAGCTAGCGAAGGCTTTCGAAGAACTCATCACTGGCTTCAAAATCACCATTGATCGTTACTAGAGTGCCAGTGGCATCAAAGTTCACGACAAGGTTTTTCTGGATAGGGTCGTTATGGCCTTTTTGGTGGTGGTAAATGTAGTACCACGTATCTGGGTAGCCATTTTCGATAAGCATAGGTGAGCCCATAACGTAACGAACTTGTGTTTTTGTCATGCCAAACTTGAGCTGATCGACAGCTTCTTGTTCAACATAGTTACCCTGATTGATGTCAATTCGATAAACCAACTTCTCTAGTAGAGAGCAACCGGTCAACATTGTTAGTGCAAGTGGAACTGCAACTAACCACTTTTTAATTCGCATAGTTTGAGATCTTTCTTCGCTAAAATACTGCCTGATAATAAACAAGCTCCAGCAAGAAGTAAAAAGCTCCTTGCGCTTTGAGCTTGTTATGACTGGCAATTTTGAATTAAGTTGCAAAATTGCCAAGAATTTTCGGTAAATTATCAGAAAGTTGCTGAATATGTAACCTATGCTGCGATTAATAACTCTTTTGCATTGGCAAGCGTCGATTCGGTAATTTGGCTGCCACCAAGCAGTCGAGCAAGCTCTGAAACGCGTTGTTGTTCATCAAGCGTGTGCATTTGAGTCTCGGTTTTACCTGATTTCGTGTTCTTTGCAACGAACAGTTGTTGATGTCCACAACCTGCCACTTGAGGTAAGTGCGTTACACACATAACTTGCGTAGATTCGCCCAGCTTACGTAGCATTTTTCCGACAACCGCAGCGGTTGGTCCACTGATACCCACATCGACTTCATCGAAAATCAGGCTTGGTGTATCCACTTTTTGCGCTGTGATCACCTGAATCGCTAGTGAGATTCGTGATAACTCGCCCCCAGAAGCCACTTTAGCAATGGGCTGCATTGGTTGACCTGGGTTGGTCGAAACAATGAAGGTCACGTTATCCATACCTAATGGAGAAGGGTGTGTGTTGGTGTTGTTTACTTCAATGGCAAACTGCGCTTTTTCCATGCTCAGTTCATGCATGCTTTGCGTGATCAGCTTGTTGAGTTCTTTTGCGTAACGAGTTCGAGATTTATGAAGCTTCTCTGATTTAGCCACGAACGACTGGTATTGGTTTTCTACCTCGTTTGCCAATTCTTCCAATTTTTCATCAGAGCAATCAAGCGCTTCAACTTGTTGTAGTAAGTCTTGATGGTGCTTATACAGTTCTTCAGGTAATACGTGGTGTTTACGAGACATCGACATCACTTTAGAGAAACGCTCCTCAACGTAAGCCATACGACCGGGATCAACATCAATGCTGTCTAGGTATGTTCTTAACTCGTTGTTGGTTTCTTCAATCTGAATAATGGCTTCAGACAATAAGTTTGGTAACTCAGCCAATCTTTCATCTAGCTCCGCTAACTGAATTAAGGAGTTATTGGCCGATTGCAGAATACCAAGCGCATTAACTTCTTCACCTTCATAAATAAGCTCGATAGCTTGTTGGCAGGTTGTGGCCAGTTCTCCGCTATTGGAGAGGCGCTTATGCTCTTGTTCGAGGTCTTCATATTCTTCCTCCCCAATAGACAGCTCATTTAACTCTTTGATTTGGTATTCAAGAAGTTGTTTTTGAGCTTGGTTTTGCTGGCTATTTTCACGTAACTCTTTCAAGTGGTTATCGGCTTGTCGCCAGGCTTGGTAAGCATTACGTGTCGATTTCAATAGGTTCAAGTGACCTGCGTATTGATCAAGCATGGCCATTTGGTAATCGCTTTTCATCAACTGATGGTGCGCGTGTTGACCATGAATGTTGATCAACAGCTGTCCAAGCGATTTTAATTGTGAAAGAGGCACGGGACTGCCGTTGATGAATGCGCGAGAACGACCTTCTTTAGAGATGGTTCTGCGTAGGATGCATTCACCGCCATCAAGCAGTTCATTGTCTTCTAACCAGCGGGTAGCATGCAGATTGTTCTCAAGTAAAAAAGCGGCACTGACTTCGGTTTTTTCTTCACCTTGTCGAACCATTCCTGCATCAGATCTTCCTCCAAGACACAAGCCTAAAGCGTCGATAGCGATAGATTTACCCGCACCAGTTTCTCCGGTGATTGTTGTCATGCCTTTAGAGAGTTCTAGCTGTAAAGACTTAACAATAGCGAAATTATTAACACTTAGATGAGCCAGCATTTTTATTTACCTGTATAACTGAACAATACTGTATATAAGCTCAGTATATACTGTTTCTTTATACAGTAAAGTCAGCAGGTGAAAATTTTTTGCGACAGATCTCAGAATTGAGGTTGTTCGTAGATCACTGAAACCGCAGTAGATTCCCAACTCAGTTGTTCCTCCCTGTCGGGAGTGGAGGTATAAGGAATTGCAGAGAAGCGAGAGCCTACGGGCTTTCTATGGGCAATAAAAAAGGCTGACGAATGTCGTCAGCCTTTCAAATTTTCGGTTACCACTGGCGCTTTTATTCTTTTAGAACAACTTACTCGACCAGCCTAGTTTGTTACGCAGAACATGGTAGTAGTTGTAGTCTTTAGGGTGGATCAGCTTGAGTACATTCGGGCTTTGGTAAATGTGGATCTCATCACCAGGAGAAACCGGTAGCGAGATTTGACCATCGCAGCTCACTTCCTGAGTTCCGCGGTTATCAGGCGATACGATCAGCTTGATACGACGTTTTCCATCCACTACCAGTGGGCGGCTTGAAAGGGTGTGTGGGAACATCGGTACTAATGAAATTGCATTTAAACTTGATGACAGGATAGGACCACCACCAGAAAGCGAATAGGCGGTTGAACCTGTCGGTGTTGAGACGATCAAGCCATCAGAACGCTGTGAGAAGGCGAAGCTGTCATCGATATACACTTCGAACTCGATCATATGTGCGACTTGACCGGGGTGAAGTACTGCTTCGTTGAGTGCGGCGTTATGGCTTTTTATTTGGCCATGACGATGAATTTCAGTTTCAAGTAAGAAGCGCTCTTCTTCCATGAATTCACCCTTGAGTACATCAGTAAGCGCACTCTGGAAGTTTTCAGGATTAAGATCGGTAAGGAAACCTAGGTTACCTCGGTTTACGCCAATCACTGAAATATCGAAACGTGACAAGATTCTAGCGGCACCGAGCATATTTCCGTCACCACCCACCACAATGGCGAGATCGGCGCGTTTACCTAATTCAATTAGGCTAGAAAAATGTTCTTGTGGGATATCGTCTAAAATTGTAGCGAGTCTGTCATCCACAAACACTTGATAACCCTCAATACTTAACCACTGATAGAGCTCTCTATGAGTCTGAATTGCTTGCTGATCTCGAGGTTTACCAATAATGGCGATGACTTCAAATGGCTTTTTCATAACGTTTCCAAACGAATTAGGCTTGAATCAAAATTCTTCATCCCCATAATAAAGGCAAGTTGAACGTCTATGCGAGTGTTTTATATCAATTTGGGGTGCAAACACACCTGTCACTTGCATTGAAAACGAATTCTGGAGAGATCATGAGCAACGAAGAAAACAAAGTAACGGAAGAAGAGCTAGATCAAATCATTGCTGAAGCTGAGAAAGTTGAAGAAGCTGAGCTAAATGAAGAGTCTGTTGATGAGCAAGAAGCAAAAATCGCTCAACTAGAAGCTGCACTACTTTCTAGCGAATCTAAAGTGAAAGAGCAGCAAGATTCTGTTCTTCGCGCAAAAGCTGAAGTTGAAAACATGCGTCGCCGTAGCGAGCAAGAAATTGATAAGGCGCGTAAATTCGCTTTGAACAAGTTTGCTGAAGGTCTACTTCCTGTCATCGACAACCTAGAGCGTGCAATGCAAGCGGCAGATGCTGAAAACGAAGTGGTTAAGCCACTGTTTGAAGGTGTTGAGCTAACGCACAAAACGTTCGTAGACACAGTTGCTAAGTTTGGTCTTAAAGAGATCAACCCTGAAGGTGAAGTGTTCAACCCTGAATTCCACCAAGCGATGTCTATCCAAGAAAGTCCAGATCACGAATCAAACACGGTTATGTTCGTAATGCAAAAAGGTTACGAGTTAAACGGTCGTGTGGTTCGCCCTGCGATGGTTATGGTTGCTAAGTAATGACGTGTTACGCTGCCAAGTGATTGAGTCGCGCATTGACTGAGTAAGTCGCGGCGACAAAATAAATCACTGGTTTACGTAAAATGAAAAGAGAGGCATATGCCTCTCTTTTTTTGTGCCTATAACTTGAGAACCCACGTAGATAGTCATCAAAACCGCATTAAGAATGTTGTTCCTTTTATATTACCCAGAACAATGATTTAGAGTTTTATATTATGAAACTGGTTGTTAATGAAGAAATGTTTTGATGTCACACTTGTAATGTTTTTGTAAATAAATGCTTTTAATTGTTATCTTTGTATGTAAAATCCACTGCGATATAGCGATTTAACTCGCATATATAACTATAAAAGTACAAATTTCAAACACAACAAACTGGAGAAGAACGATGGACAAATCGCTCTCAAGTAAGATTTTTGTAGGCTTGTTTGCCGGCCTACTTATTGGTACTGCTATTCAGTACCTATTCAACGGTATTGCAGTATTTGATACTTACCTGCTAGGTCTAGCAGAAGGTGTCGGTGGTATGTTTGTCTCTTTGATCAAACTATTGGTTGTTCCACTGGTATACGTATCTATCGTTTGCGGAATTGTTGAATTGAAAGACATCCGTTCTTTCGGTCGCCTAGGTGGTAAAACTTTTGCTCTTTACATTATCAACACCATCATCGCGATTTCTGCAGCCCTAACTGTTGGCCTTATTTTCCAACCGGGTGCTGGTGCAGATTTAGCCGGAACGATCTCTGAGACAGTTCAACTAACAACAACTGAAACTCCAGATATCTTCTCTCTTGTTGTGAACATCGTTCCTAGCAACCCAGTTCAGGCGTTTGCAAGCGGCGACATGCTACAGATCATCTTCATGGCAATTTTGACTGGTCTTGCTATTCAGGCTCTTGATTCACGTGGCGGTCCAGCGATCAAAACGTTCAAGATGGCTAACGAAATCATGATGAAGCTTATCGGCCTGGTAATGAGCTTGGCACCATTTGGTGTATTCGCTCTGATGATTCAACTAGGTGCGACACTGAACGCCGAGACACTTATGTCTGTAGCGGGCTACGTAGCGCTTGTTGTTGCGATGCTAGTGTTCTGGATTTTCTTCTTCTACCCAATGATGGTTGGTATCGCGACAGGTATTACGCCTAAGCAATTCCTACGTGCAACTCGTGAGCAAATCCTTTTCTCACTATCGACGGCAAGTTCGAACGCGACTATCCCAGTAACAATGCGCACTCTAACTGAAAAACTTGGTGTATCAAGATCTGTGGCAGGCTTCGGTGTACCACTGGGTGCGACAATGAACATGTCTGGTGTCTCTATCTACATCGCACTCGCGACAATGTTCGTAGCAAACGCATTCGGTCAACCAATCAACACGGCTGACATCTTTACTCTGGGTCTAACTATCTTGCTACTGTCTATCGGTGCTGGTGGTGTTCCAGGTGGTGGTGTTGTAATGGTCGGTGTTCTATTGCACCAACTAGGTTTACCACCAGAAGGTCTAGCTATCATTGCTGCGGTAGACCGTATCAACGATATGTTCTGTACTTCTTCTAACGTAGTAGGTGATACAGCGGTTAACACTATCGTTGCTAAGTCTGAAGGCGAAATCGGTGTTGAAACAAACGAAGAAGCTGAGCTAAAGAAAGCAGAAGCGTAATCAGAGATTTTCCTCTATAGATGAAATCTAAGTGGAAAGCCTGAATAGACAAACGGAGCCCAAATGGCTCCGTTTTTTATTGGGTGATAATCCCAGTTACTGGGCTTATGTGAAGGTAATGATATGTATTCGTGTCTAACCATTCCTTTTATCAAAATAAATGTGAAAAAATCCAGTATCCCCCTTGAAAAGGATTCGTGAGCCCTTATCTATGGTGCATACGAAAGCAAATTACATTTGCACTTAAATTTGTGTATTAGGGTTGAATCCCTGATTACTACCCCCCACATAGTGGGTATAGCAAAAAACTAAATAGAATTTATTCGGAGAAAGCCTGATGGGTCGAATCATTGGTATTGATTTAGGTACTACTAACTCTTGTGTTGCTGTTCTTGACGGTGACAAACCACGCGTATTAGAAAATGCTGAAGGCGAACGCACAACAGCATCGGTAATCGCATACACTGAAGGCGAGACGCTAGTTGGTCAACCTGCGAAACGTCAAGCTGTTACTAACCCTCAAAACACGCTATACGCGATTAAGCGTCTAATCGGTCGTCGTTTTGAAGATGAAGAAGTTCAACGCGATATCGAAATCATGCCTTTTAACATTGTTAAAGCTGATAACGGTGATGCATGGGTTGAAGCGCAAGGCCAAAAGATGGCTGCTCCTCAAGTATCTGCTGAAGTTCTTAAGAAAATGAAGAAAACAGCTGAAGACTTCCTAGGCGAAGAAGTAACTGGCGCAGTAGTAACTGTTCCTGCTTACTTCAACGATGCTCAACGTCAAGCAACGAAAGATGCTGGCCGTATCGCTGGTCTAGATGTTAAACGTATCATCAACGAACCTACTGCTGCTGCTCTGGCTTACGGTCTAGACAAGCAAGGTGGTGATCGCACTATCGCTGTATACGACCTTGGTGGTGGTACATTCGATATCTCTATCATCGAAATCGATGAAGTAGAAGGCGAGAAGACTTTCGAAGTTCTTTCAACTAACGGTGATACTCACCTTGGTGGTGAAGATTTCGATAACCGCATGATCAACTACCTAGTAGATGAGTTCAAGAAAGAGCAAGGTATCGACCTTAAAGCTGATCCACTAGCAATGCAGCGTGTTAAAGAAGCAGCAGAAAAAGCGAAAATCGAGCTTTCTTCTACTACTCAAACTGACGTAAACCTACCTTACGTTACTGCAGATGCGACTGGTCCTAAGCACATGAACATCAAAGTGACTCGCGCGAAGCTTGAGTCTCTAGTTGAAGACCTAGTTCAACGTTCTCTTGAGCCACTAAAAGTTGCTCTAGCAGATGCTGACCTATCTGTAGGCGAAATCACTGACGTTATCCTAGTAGGTGGTCAGACTCGTATGCCTATGGTTCAAGCTAAAGTAACTGAATTCTTCGGTAAAGAGCCACGTAAAGACGTGAACCCTGACGAAGCTGTTGCAATGGGTGCTGCTGTTCAAGGTGGTGTACTAGCTGGTGAAGTTAAAGACGTTCTTCTTCTAGACGTTACTCCTCTATCTTTCGGTATCGAAACGATGGGCGGCGTAATGACTAAGCTTATCGAGAAAAACACAACTATCCCTACTAAAGCGGATCAAGTGTTCTCTACAGCTGAAGACAACCAAAGCGCAGTAACTATCCACGTTCTTCAAGGTGAGCGTAAGCAAGCGACTTACAACAAGTCTCTTGGTCAGTTCAACCTAGAAGGTATCCAACCAGCACCACGTGGCATGCCACAAGTTGAAGTAACATTCGACCTAGATGCTGATGGTATCCTGAACGTATCTGCTAAAGATAAAGCGACAGGCAAAGAGCAGAAGATCACTATCCAAGCATCAGGCGGTTTGTCTGAGGAAGAGATCGAAGCAATGGTTCAAGAAGCAGAAGCTAACAAAGAAGCTGACAAGAAATTCGAAGAGCTAGTAACTGCACGTAACCAAGCTGACCAAATGATTCATGGCACTAAGAAGCAAGTAGAAGAAGCTGGTGAAGCTCTACCTGCAGACGAGAAAGCTAAAATCGAAGCAGCTATCGAAGCTCTAGAATCAGTTAAGTCTGGTGACGACAAAGAAGCTATCGACGCTAAAGTTCAAGAACTTATGCAAGCAGCTCAAAAGCTAATGGAAATTGCTCAACAGAAAGCTCAAGCTGAACAAGCTGGTGCTGACGCTGGTGAACAACCTAAGCAAGACGACGATGTGGTAGACGCTGAGTTCGAAGAAGTTAAAGAAGACAAGAAATAATTTCGTTGCAGAGTAGCCTGATTTCGTTGTCGGAAGTGCTTACCTACTAACGTAGGCTCCGCGCTTCCTCCTAGAGCTCAAGCTATCTGCTTAGAAATTTGTCTCAAAGACTTATTATTGCGGGCGTCAGAGGTAACTCTCACGCCCGTAAATTTGTATTTAGACTTGTCGATCTAGATAATAGCTTTATTCGGCGTTTCAGCCGACAGAACTTTTATCTAGATTGATACACAGACTGCTGAAGTGATCATTCGGCAGTAGCAATTATTTTGGTGACCTAGAACATGTCAAAACGTGATTTTTACGAAGTATTAGGCGTAAGCCGCGATGCATCAGAGCGCGATATTAAAAAAGCGTACAAACGCTTAGCGATGAAATTCCACCCAGACCGTAACCAGGGTGATGACAGCGCAGCAGACAAATTTAAAGAAGTAAAAGTAGCGTACGAGATCCTAACCGATGCTCAAAAGAAAGCAGCTTACGACCAATACGGCCACGCAGCTTTTGAACAAGGTGGCATGGGTGGCGGCGGCTACGGCGGCGGTGGGCAAGGTGACTTCGGCGATATCTTCGGTGACGTATTTGGCGATATCTTCGGCGGCGGTCGTCGTGGTGGTGGTCAAGCGCGTGCACAACGTGGTTCTGATTTGCGTTACAACATGGAGCTTTCTCTAGAAGAAGCCGTTCGTGGTGTATCTAAAGAGATTGAAGTACCAACACTTGTTGAATGTGACATTTGTGATGGTAGCGGCGCGAAAGCGGGTTCTTCTGCACAAACGTGTGGTACTTGTCATGGCCACGGTCAGGTACAAATGCGCCAAGGTTTCTTTGCGGTTCAACAGACTTGTCCTACTTGTAATGGTAAAGGCAAGATCATCAAAGATCCATGTAACTCATGTCATGGTCAAGGTCGCAAACAGAAGACGAAAACGCTTAACGTTAAGATCCCAGCAGGTGTTGATACTGGTGATCGCATTCGTCTATCTGGTGAAGGCGAAGCAGGGGAGCACGGCGCTCCAGCTGGCGACTTGTACGTACAAGTACACGTAAAAGAGCACAATATCTTTGAGCGTGACGGCAACAATCTTTACTGCGAAGTGCCAGTAAGCTTCTCTATGGCTGCTTTAGGTGGTGAAGTTGAAGTTCCAACACTCGATGGTCGTGTAAACCTTAAAGTGCCAGAAGAAACACAAACGGGCCGTATGTTCCGTATGCGTGGCAAAGGCGTGAAAGGCGTTCGTGGCGGCGGTGTGGGTGACCTAATCGTTAAACTAGTGGTTGAAACACCGGTTAAGCTAAGCTCTCGTCAAAAAGAACTACTGCGTGAATTCGAAGAAACATGTTGTGGTGAAGCGGCAAGCAAGCACAAGCCAAAGTCTGAAGGTTTCTTCAGCGGCGTGAAAAACTTCTTCGATGACCTAACTAAGTAATCAGTTCAGTGATTTGGTAGCTTAAGTTACTAATAAAAAATAAAACCTGCTCATGTAGCAGGTTTTTTTGTGTCTGAAGATTTGTGTTTATTGATTGGTATAAAAGAAGCTCATAGCAAAAATAATCGAAATTTTCAGATCACCCCCTAGAGGCTTTAGTGTCTCCTCTTGTTACTTCCAACACGCTTGAGGCTCTGAAACACCTGAGTGATGTAACTCCAGAATATCAGTCGGTGAGTCTAAGCAGTCATCATTTGTCTGTGGTGCGTGTGGTTCAGCTTGAATGGAGTATGAGGTACTGCTAGCCGAAATTGTTAGTGTATACCTGCTTGTATCGGTATCGCAAAACGAGCACGTCCCTCCAGAAACTATGTTTCCAGCAGCCGTGGCATAATTTCCGGCGTAAGCACTCTCAAGTTCAAGTTGGATTTTTGCCATATCTCCTATCGCTGTCATTCGATGCGATTTTAAAACATGGCTTGTGTAGCTTGGATAAGCTATTGCACTGAGTACTCCTACAATGGCAACAGCGATCAATAATTCGATCAGTGTCATTCCTTTCATACTTAAATTGTTGTTGTTACATCTTTTTATTCGAATCTTCACGAGTAGTTTCCTTTCATAACCCTGTCCATTTTTCTCGGGTGGTAGCATCGGTGCAAGATTAAACATGCTTACGCACCTGATTACATAGGAATTTGGGAAATGACTCGCGGGTTTACTTTATTAGAGCTGTTAATAACAGTGTCGATACTGTCGATATTGGTAGCGACGGCTGCTCCGAGTTTTAGTTCAGTCACCCAAACAGTCAAGATACAGCGCCTTGCTGGGGAGTTGAATGGTTTCTTAGTACAGGCAAAGTCTGAGTCTGTGAAAAGAAATCAAAAACTCTGGGTACATTTCTCGACGGCTAAAAATGAAGAGCAATCTACGGGGGAGTGGACAGTATGGTTGAAGCCTACGGAAGATCTGTCTGGTGATACATTGCTGATGTTGTCGGGAGAACCGTTTCGAGATTTATCGTTTTCTCATAACTATACAGGCTCAAAAATCAGCTTTGAAAGTGTAAGAGGAAGGCCTGCCAGAGGTACGATTTACTTGGCTCCTAAAAGTGCTTCAACCGACCGGCTTTTGATTAAACTATCTAGCCCTCCTGGGCGAATTAAAGTGTGCGGCGAATCAGGCGATCAGTATGGTTACTATGCTTGCTAAGGCCCGCAGTAGAAGCTTGCGAAAGCAAAAGGGCGCATCTCTCATTGAACTGATGGTCACCTCCGTTATTGGTGTATTCGCGATTGCTATTATCGGCAGCGTATTTATGACGGGGCACAGAATAGCCAAAGATAAAGGCATTGAGCTATTGCTGCTGCAAAACCTTACGAGCACGATGCAGGTAATGAAAGAAGATATTCAACGAGCAGGCTACGATGGTTCAAATGGTGAATCCCTGAAGCTATTAGATGCCGTTAATACGATTCATGTTAGCGGTGGTGTTGAGGTGGGGTTCGTCTATTTGAAAGAGGGATCAACTGACGGAAAAAATTACAGGAATATCGTTTATAAAAAGGAGGGGACTCGATTGAAAGTCTGTGAAAAGGGCGTTCTTACTCCAGGGAACATTTTAGCCCATGATCAAGTTACCTCATGCTACTCACTTTTCGACGATAGCATTATTTCCGTCGACGATTTATCAATATCCTCACAAGTGTTGAGCAAAAATGGGGTGAGCACTACGCTCACTGATTTGAATATTGTTGCGTCAATTCCGAGTGCTGGGATCTCTAAAGGCGTCGCTATAACCGTTAAGCAAAGGAATTGGCAATGACCTCGGTAAAGCAGCAAGCTGGAGTAGCTACGTTGTTAATCACATCTGTTTTAGTGTTGAGTGCTTTAATTGTTACTTTGGGCACCTATCGCAGTGTTTTTCATCAAATTAAGGTCGCGCAGAATGAAGTTCAATTTCGCAAAGCTCATTGGAACGCGGAGGCTGGGTTGGAGTGTGGTTTTACCTATATAGCTGAAAATGATCTCACGGCTATTCCCAATGATTTAATGAATCACTGTCAGCAGTCGAAAGTCCTTACGTTGAAATCAGATAACCTAACACCGAATATATTGGTGTCGAGTGCTCACTATTTATCTCTCAACAAAGAGATAAGTTTTAACAATTCGTCGGGGCTAGGGGCGATGCAAACCAATTCGAGTTTGGAGTTTATTTCTGATCACAATATCGATATTACCCCAGATATTAGTCTTACTGCGGTCGGTGGTATCAACGAATGTGTGTCTGTTCGGTTCTTAGATAGTGTGATCTATAAAAACCAAGGCGGCGGGCGTTTAAAGACAATCACACCTACGGGCGGTCTCCCTCCTTTCCCTACCTTTGAGTCTTGCCAACCGACAACCGATATTAACCGCAATGCAACCATTGATTCAGTTGGGTCATTGCCTTCAAATGCTTTTCAATCAGATTTCAAATTTGACCCAGCCATCGATACTTTCTCTAATTACTTTGGGGTATCTAAAACGCCAGAAAATATTGACCAGATTAAGCGTGATTATCATGTGATTGACCTCATTGACAGGACTGCATCTCCCCCCAAGCACATTGATTTATTCAATGGGAAGTATCAAGGTAATAAGTGTAGCCAAGCGATTAATAACGCCTTTACTAGTGGCAAAGATAAGGTGTGGGTGATCGGTGATTGCGTGGTCTATCACCCACCAATTAATGTGGTAGAACCTATCCCCGGTGTTATTACTCCACGTTCATTAGTGATTCAAGATGGCATCGTTGCGAACGGTAATGCAAGTGTGTTTGATGGTTCCTTTTATCACCTAAATGATATGAGTATATACGACGAACCAGCCTCCCCTGATGTTGATACGGACCTGTTGAGCGGCTTATGGGCCAAAGTTCCAAATACGATACCTATCGCCGGCTTAGTGCAGAGCAATTCGGTTTATATTGGATTTGCTTCTTTTTTCCCCAAGGGAGGGATGTTCTTTGATTCAGTTGGTGGGTTATCGACAATTCAAGGTTCGATTAACTTAGATTACACAGGTGAATACAACCCCCATAGTGTTCCTTTGAAAGCCCAATGGAAAAAGGGATCATGGAATGACTTATAAACATTCAGGTTTTAGCTTGATAGAGGTCCTGATCTCTTTTCTATTGATCGGTATCGCTTCGCTAGGGTTGGTTAAGCTACAGGTCTATGCAGAACAAAAATCGGATTACGCGCTGCACAGTGTAGAAGCGCTTCACTTTGCCGAAAGGCAGGTGGAGTATTATCGAACTCGTGTATCGGATGTGGGGGGAGCTGTAGGGTTAATCCTTTTTACGGATCTCAATCAAGCGGACTACTGTCGCAATGCGACAAGTTCGGATCCTTTATCTGGTTTGTCGGGCTCTGGGTATACGATGAGCTGTGAGGTGACAAATGCCAGTGGTGCCTTGTCTCACGCTTTGAAAAACATTACGGTGACTGTTGCATGGCGAGATCGCATGAACCGTGCGCAAAGCATTCACCTCGAAACTATGCTCTCCAAATACAGTGAGTTTGATTGATCTATTAAGCAAACGTTTACTGCATGCCAAGCCCTACGCTTCTCCTTTACTGGTAGTTTTCACTCCTCGGACATTGTTTACGTGCCAGTTAAAACTCTGTATATGGAATGGTGTTTTTTGTGTTTTTATATTGTTGCTGTTGTACAGTATTTTTGCAAAATATGTCTCCATTTATGGAAAATGATGTGGAACCTTGTGCTTTTTAACAGCGACTTTAATAGAATATGTGCTGTACCAATAGGCCATGGTCAAAACTTATATTAGGCCTAAACAAACAACATCACATATGGAGTTACAATGAGTAACCAAGCCGTAAAAAAAGCACCATCGACTGAGAAGATCAGTGGTATGGACCGCTTTCTAAACTTCATTGAACGCGCCGGCAACAAAATTCCAGATCCAGCAATTCTGTTCTTCTGGGCTCTAGTTATTGTATGGGTAGCATCTGCACTTTTATCGAATCTTTCATTCGACTTAATCAACCCTCAAACGGGTGCTGCTCTTGAAGTAAACAACCTACTTACTGGTGAAGCGCTTGCTAGCTTCCTAGCGAATATGGTTACCACGTTCACAGGCTTCGCACCGCTAGGCATCGTACTTGTTGCTATGCTAGGTGTTGGCGTTGCTGACTCTTCAGGCTTCATTACGACTGGCCTTAAGAAGATGCTTAACTTCACGCCAGCTAAGTTGCTAACGCCAATGCTAATTCTTGTTGCTATCGTGTCTCACACAGCAGCAGATGCAGGTTACGTTCTAGTAATCCCTCTTGGCGGTATCATCTTCCACGCAGCGGGTCGTCACCCTCTAGCGGGTATTGCAGCAGCGTTTGCTGGTGTATCCGGTGGTTTCTCAGCGAACTTCATTCCTTCAGGTATTGACCCGCTACTCGCAGGTTTCACTCAAACAGCGGCAAACGTTCTTGACCCTGCATACGTGATCAACCCTCTAGCGAACATCTTCTTTACTGGTTTGTCTTCAATTCTAATTGTGGCAATTGGTTGGTACGTTACAGAGAAAATCATCGAGCCTCGTCTTGCTAATACGCCTGTCGATGAAGATGCAGAACAAGCACCTGATCTAGGTACGTTTACAGCCATTGAATCTAAAGCATTCAAATTCGCTGGTTGGGCAATGGTTGCCGGTATTGGTCTGCTTATCGCGGCTCTAATGCCTGAAAACTCAGCACTTCGTTCACCAGAAGGCGAACTAACGGCGTTCTCAGCACCAGTAATGAAGTCTATCGTTCCTCTGATCTTCATCCTGTTTATTATTCCGGGTATCGTCTACGGCCGTGTAGCGGGTACCTTCAAGAATAGTAATGATGTTATCAAAGCAATGTCTGAGACGATGGCAACGATGGGCGCATACATTGTAATGTCGTTCTTCTGTGCTCAGTTCCTATCAGCATTTGCTCAATCAAACATCGGTACTATGCTGGCGCTTTACGGTGCTGAAGGCTTGAAAGCAATGGATCTTCCTGGTGAAGCAACGGTTGTTGGTATGATTCTACTAACGGCTTCAGTTAACCTTCTTGTAGGTTCAGCTTCAGCTAAGTGGGCACTGATTGGTCCTATCTTAGTTCCTATGTTAATGGTTGTAGGTATCTCTCCTGAGCTATCTCAAGCGGCTTACCGTGTAGGTGATTCAGTGTCTAACATCATCTCTCCACTGATGGTGTTCTTCCCACTGGTTGTTGTTTACTGTCAACGTTACGTTAAGTCGACAGGTATCGGTACTCTAGCTTCTCTAATGATGCCATTCTCGATTGCTATGCTAATCGGTTGGTCTATCTTCTTGCTAGGTTACTGGGCTCTTGGTATCCCGCTAGGTATCCAAGCTCCTTACACTTACACAATGTAAGATAAGTAATAGAAGCAAAAGTTAGTAAGATAAAATCATCGAAGCCCGCACCGAAATGTGCGGGCTTTTTTTTGCTATTTTTTTCTGTTTTTTTTATCCAAGATTTTTATAGCAAAGACTTTTTATATCCCAAACTTTTTATATTCAAAACTTTCTATATCCAAAAGAAAGGCACTCAGCTTATACTCCGGATTACGGCTGATTGTTGGCCGGTAAATTTAGGAAATCCAAGCCACATGAAGATTCTGCTTTTAGTAGGGTTAATTGTTTTAAATGGTCTGTTTGCCATGTCAGAGATTGCACTGGTAGCAGCAAAGAATAGTCGGCTGAAACGCTTAGCCGAAAAACATCGCTCCGCTCAGGTTGCTCTTGAGCTCAAAGAAAATCCAACCCGCTTCCTTTCAACCATTCAAATCGGTATTACGGTAATCGGCCTACTCAGCGGTATTGTGGGTGAGGCGACGCTTTCTGCTCCACTGGCCGTTCAACTTGAACTGTGGGGACTCGATCCAACACAAGCGAATATCCTGTCTACCACGGTAGTCGTTGTGGGTATTACTTACTTCGCGATTGTTGTAGGTGAGCTAGTACCAAAACGTTTTGCTCAATCTCAAGCTGAAAACATTGCTGTGCTAGTCGCGCTGCCTATCTTCTGGTTATCTAAAATTGCGACGCCGTTTGTGTTTGCGTTGTCTGCTTCTACGGAAGGTATTCTCAAGTTAATGGGACGTGGTGGCGAAGAAGACAGTGTGACGGAAGATGATATTCATGCACTCGTGAAAGAAGGCTCGGAATCTGGTGTGATTGAACGTGGCGAGCAAGAGATGATTCGCAATATCTTACAGCTTGATGACCGTTTGGTGAGCTCGTTGATGACGCCACGTCGAGACGTCGACTTTCTGGATATTAGCCAACCGGTTGAGCAGATATTTAAAAAGCTGCGCAGTTCAAAGCATAGTGTGTTTCCATTGTGCCAAGACCACCTAAATAAAGTGGTCGGTACGGTGTCAGCCAAAGCCTTATTGAATCAGGCGGGCAAGTTAAATATTCAAGTGATCATGGGGCTATCTCGCTCTCCGATCTATGTTCCAGAATCGATGAAGGCTTTACGTCTGCTTGGCTATTTTAAAGAGTCGGGTACAGAGATGGCATTCATTGTTGATGAATATGGCGATGTTCAAGGCCTTGTGACTCATTACGATATCCTAGAGGCGATTGCTGGTGAGTTATCGAACAACCCTAAAGATCTTTGGACAGAGCAAGTGGAAGATGGATTACTGGTGGATGGATTGATTCCTATCAGTGAACTGAAAAACCGCTTAGAGCTGTCGGATTTTGAGGGGGAAAGCGAGAGCTTCCAAACGTTGAATGGCCTAGTGACTTGGTTAATAGGGCGCTTACCTGATGCAGGTGAAGTTGTTCAATACCAGCAGTGGCAGTTTGAAGTTATCTCTGTTGAGAACAATCGCATTGTGAGTATCAAAGCGACGCAAATAGCCGATGATATAGAAGGCGCCAATAGCTAGCGATCCGCCTAATCAGTAAGCGGCGATTGTTCATTGCCTCTTATCTCTTTATTGTTCATTATCACGAAGATTAGGTATGCTTCACCGCATACCTATTTTCGTTTTTATCCTTTGTTTTCTGGAGCTCCCTTTGTCAGACCATCAATTCAGCCCTCAAGATGAAATCTTCATGCGACGCGCCATCGAGGTAGCTAAGCAAGCAGAAAAAGAGGGAGAGGTTCCCGTTGGTGCTGTTCTAGTGAAAGATGGGGAGGTTATCTCTGAAGGATGGAACCGCTCGATTGGCTGCCACGATGCAACCGCACATGCAGAAATCGAAACCTTGCGTAAAGCAGGTCAAGCCTTGGAAAACTATCGCTTACTTGATACCACCTTGTATGTCACCTTAGAACCGTGCCCAATGTGCGCGGGTGCCTTATTACACAGCCGAGTAAAGCGCATTGTGTTTGGTGCTCCAGACTTAAAAGCGGGTGCGGCGGGTACGGTATTGAATCTCTTTGAAAGCCAAGCCTCATACCACTATGCCGATGTTGAGCATGGTTTGTTAGAGGAAGAGTGTCGTGAACAATTACAGGCGTTTTTTAAGCGCCGTAGAAAAGAGATCAAAGAGAAGCGAAAGCTTGAGCGTTTGCAGGAAGAGCAGCGTTTAGAATCCGATAAGGCAAGTAACAATAATAAGGTCAGTAACAAGAACAAGGTCTGTAACAAAAAATAGCAGCGATCTTTCGGCACTCTCAATCATAAGAGTGCCAAGCAAACTTAGTTGGTCATTACTTTTACTCAGCAATCATCTGCATGAAAGCACGGTTGCGCCAAATGATCTTCTTCTTATTATTTGAAAGCATACGCTTACGACGGTTGGCAGCAACGGTCTTATCAAGGCGTTTCGATTTCAGTTTGTTCTTCATCATTTCAACGATTTCCTATTTGTCGTCTGGCTTTGTAAGTATGACTTCAGTTTTAATTATAGTGGTTATTTGTTTATAAGCTCCGCCACGAACTTAGCGCTAGCTTTCTGAACCACTATCGTGATGGCTAAGAGTTGAATGCAACAGAGCATTATGTCGCTTATGGTGTGACGTTATAAAGTTCGATTGTTACTGCAATATGACACACTGGATATCGCAGGCGTTTTGTTTGTTTTGGTCATTTATCGTGATGCAATAAAAAAGAGCAATGCTAAATGGCATTGCTCTTTTTCTTTTATTTGGAAGACTCAGCGTCGTTCACTGCGGATTCAGTTTCACTGATTGTTGATTCAGCATCTGATACCTCTAGAGGTGGGATAACGACCAAACCTTCAAGGCTCGCTTCTTCCTCTTTATTACGCTTATTTACATGGCCAATAATGCTCTGATAATAACGGCGAATGTTCTCAACGTAATTCCTTGCTTCATCACCACGCGCATACCCGTAACGAGTTTTGCTGTAGTACTTCTTCTGTCTTAGCAGAGGAAGCCTGTCTTTCACATCACCCCAAGCATCAGGATCACCGCCTTGTGCTTTGGTTAAGCGACGAGCATCCATCATGTGCCCGTAACCTACGTTATATGAGGCAAGCGCAAACCAGATCTTTTCGTGTTGAGTGATTGAGTCGGGTACTCGATTCACGATACGACGCAGGTATTCAACCCCGCCTTGTACCGACTGTTTCGGGTCGAGACGATTGGTCACACCAACGCTCTTCGCAGTTGGTAGCGTTAACATCATCATGCCTCGAACACCGGTTGGAGAGCGTGCGACAGGATTCCAGTGTGACTCTTGGTATGCCAAAGCAGCAATCAAGCGCCAATCAAATTCTTGCGAATATTTCTGAAACAGTGGAGACCATTTTGGCAGCTTGCTATCCAATGCGCGGATAAAGGCACGAGTATCGACATAATCGAAGGTGCCGATATGGCCAATATACTTCTCTTCCAGTGAAGCGAGCTCACCAGACTGCTTTAGGTTACCAAAAAACTCAATCAGCAGCGCATAAAGGCTTTCATCTTCAGACTTCTGTAAATACCAAGAGATCGGTTGGTCTTCTGTAAGTTCAAAAGCCAAGGCTACGTCTGGGTATAAACGTTGTGCGAGTGACAGCTCAATCGAGTCCGCAACAGTAAACAAGCGTTCACCAGTCGACACTTCTTTTAGCAGGTCATTGATGTCAGCATTACCTATTGCATCGTAGATAAAGTCATCGTGCTTGTTCTGGATCTGTTTTAGCGTTGGCTCAAAATGTGAGTCCTTCACTACCACTAAAGATGGCGTCAATGTTTCGGTAGATGCCGGCTCTTCTGATTCAGTTTGTGCTTTTACGAAATCAGCTTGACGCTTATTCTCGAACTTGATCAGTTGTTGAAGGTTTCTTGGGCGCCACTGGCCTTTTTTATACACCACTTGCTGGCTTACATAGTAATAGGCGGGCGCAGCGCGATAAGCGCGTGTCAGGTTATTGTTTTGCGTTAATCCTGTCGCGATAAGATCGATCTCGCCTTTCTTTAAGGCTGGAAATAGGCCGGATAAACGGTAAGCGGGTTTAATCTCAAGCTGTACACCAAGCTCCTGCGCAAATTCACGAGCTAACTCGTAATCCAAACCAGCAGGGCCATCGGGACCAATGTAATAAGAGAGCTGGTTATTTAGGGTGCCGACGCGAAGAACGCCTCGCTCTCGTATCTGCTCAAGGACACTTTTAGGTTCTGACTCAATCTGGCATCCAGCCAACCCAATTAGGGCAATGGCGAGCAGAAGGAACTTAGACGAAAAGATGAGCGTAAATTTAGGCATCAAAATGAAATCTCGAAAAGTGGAAGCCCCTTTATACCAAACCCCGCAAGGCTGGCAAAGCAGGTTTATTTAAACAGTTGTAAAAGTGCTGATAAATGCAGCAAAAGTACCATTTACGCATAAAGATAAAAAAAATCACGCAAACGGTTGCTTTTGGTGTTACGTCACAAAAAGAAATGCTTTATAATGCGCTCGCATTGAAGAGGTGGAATCGGCATAGGTTTGGCAACCTTCGGGAATAGCTTCGAAGAAAACAGTTAGGTTGTTCCTATAACCCACTGAATTTATTCCAATACTACCTTAATCAACTGCATAAGAGACCTAAGCACATGAGAATTTTGCGTGGCTCCCCAGCTCTATCTGAGTTTCGTGTTAACAAGCTTTTAGAGCTTTGTCGTGAATTAAGCTTACCTGTAACAGGTATTTACGCTGAGTTTGCCCACTTTGCTGATCTAACGGCAGACCTAGATGAGTCTGAAGTTGAGAAGCTAGAAAAGCTACTGACTTACGGTCCAACGATTGAAGAGCATGAACCTGAAGGTTTACTGCTGCTTGCAACGCCACGCCCGGGCACTATCTCGCCTTGGTCTTCAAAATCAACAGATATCGCACACAACTGTGGACTGGCTAAAGTGTCACGTCTAGAGCGCGGTACTGCTTTCTACATTGAAACCTCTGCTGAACTTTCTGAGCTTCAACTTGTTGAGCTGAAAGCAATCCTGCACGACCGTATGATGGAAGTGGTTTTCACTGACTTCGAATCGGCAGCGGCACTATTTACCGTGGCTGAGCCTGCTCCTTATGCGGAAGTTGACCTATTAACTGGCGGACGTAAAGCGCTTGAAAAAGCAAACGTTACCCTAGGTCTTGCACTTGCAGAAGATGAGATTGATTACCTTCTTGAAAGCTTCACCGAGAAGCTAGGTCGTAACCCGACTGACATCGAACTAATGATGTTTGCACAAGCGAACTCAGAGCACTGTCGTCACAAGATCTTCAACGCTGATTGGACTATCGATGGCGTTAAGCAAGAAAAATCATTGTTCAAGATGATTAAGAACACCTTTGAAACGACACCAGAGCACGTTCTGTCTGCTTATAAAGATAACGCAGCGGTAATGACAGGTTCTGAAGTGGGTCGTTTCTTCCCAGATCCAGAAACTCGCCAGTACAACTACCACCAAGAAAAAACACATATCTTGATGAAAGTTGAAACGCACAACCACCCTACAGCAATCTCTCCATGGCCGGGTGCATCAACAGGTTCAGGCGGTGAAATCCGCGATGAAGGCGCAACTGGTATTGGCGGTAAGCCAAAAGCGGGTCTGGTTGCTTTCTCTGTATCTAACTTGAAAATTCCGAACTTCGTTCAACCTTGGGAAACAGACTTTGGCAAGCCGAGCCGTATCGTTACTGCTTTGGATATCATGCTTGAAGGCCCTCTTGGTGGCGCAGCATTCAACAACGAATTTGGTCGTCCAAACCTATTAGGTTACTTCCGTACTTACGAAGAGAAAGTAAACTCTCACGCAGGTGAAGAAGTACGTGGTTACCACAAGCCAATCATGCTGGCTGGTGGTCTAGGTAACATTCGTGATGATCATGTTCAGAAGAAAGAGATCCCAGTAGGTGCAAGCCTAATCGTTCTTGGCGGTCCAGCAATGAATATCGGTCTTGGTGGCGGTGCTGCATCTTCAATGGATTCTGGTTCTTCTTCTGAAGACTTAGATTTTGCTTCTGTACAACGTGAAAACCCAGAGATGGAGCG
The DNA here is from genome assembly GCF_041475145.1 of Vibrio sp. 10N.222.49.A3. Classification (NCBI taxonomy): domain Bacteria; kingdom Pseudomonadati; phylum Pseudomonadota; class Gammaproteobacteria; order Vibrionales; family Vibrionaceae; genus Vibrio; species Vibrio sp. 10N.222.49.A3. Next base: position 73,562 of record NZ_JBFRVM010000079.1, on the reverse strand, counting down.
TCGTTGTCAGGAAGTTATCGACCGTTGTTGGCAGCTTGGTGATGCGAACCCAATCGCATTTATCCACGATGTGGGCGCGGGCGGTATCTCGAATGCACTTCCTGAGCTAGTAGACGACGGCGAGCGTGGCGGTATCTTTAACCTACGTGACGTGCCAAACGATGAGCCGGGCATGAGCCCACTTGAGATCTGGTGTAACGAATCTCAAGAGCGTTACGTTATGGCGGTTGCTGATAAAGACATGGCAACATTCGATGCGATTTGTAAACGTGAACGTGCACCGTACGCAGTGGTTGGTAAAGCAACTGAAGAACGAGATCTTAAACTTGAAGATTCTCACTTCGACAACACGCCAATCGATATGCCAATGGACATCCTATTAGGTAAAACGCCTAAGATGCACCGTGACGCGAAAACGCTAAAAGCAAACAACCCAGCGATTGACCGTTCTGGTATCGAACTAAACGAAGCGGTTGACCGTATTCTTCGCCTACCAACAGTGGCGGAGAAAACATTCCTTATCACTATCGGTGACCGCTCGGTAACAGGCCTTGTAGCTCGTGACCAAATGGTTGGCCCATGGCAGGTTCCTGTAGCAAACTGCGCAGTAACAGCAGCAAGCTACGACTCTTACCATGGTGAGGCGATGTCTCTTGGTGAGCGTACGCCAGTGGCACTGCTAGACTTCGGCGCATCGGCTCGTCTAGCGGTTGGTGAAGCAATCACTAACATCGCAGCGACTAATATCGGCGATATTAAACACATTAAACTGTCGGCTAACTGGATGTCTCCAGCGGGTCACCCTGGTGAAGATGCAGGTCTTTACGAAGCGGTTAAAGCAGTCGGTGAAGAGCTATGTCCGGCACTGGGTCTAACTATCCCTGTGGGTAAAGACTCAATGTCGATGAAGACTAAGTGGGAAGAGAACGGCGAGCAGAAAGAAGTAACGTCTCCGCTATCTCTTGTTATCACTGCGTTTGCACGTGTTGAAGACGTTCGTAAGACGATAACTCCTCAGCTTCGTACTGACAAGGGTAATACAAGCCTAGTTCTTATCGACTTAGGTAACGGCCAAAACCGTATGGGCGCAACGGCATTAGCGCAAGTTTACAAGCAGCTTGGTGACAAGCCAGCAGACGTAGACAATGCAGCACAACTAAAAGGTTTCTACGAAGGCGTTCAAACGCTTGTAGCAAACGACCAAGTTGTGGCGTACCACGATAAAGGCGATGGCGGTCTATTCGTAACGCTAGCTGAAATGGCGTTCGCAGGTCACTGTGGTGTTAATGCTGATATTGCAGCGCTTTTATCTGCATCAGAGAACAGCGAAGATACGCTTGCGGCACTCTTCAACGAAGAGCTAGGTGCAGTTATCCAAGTTCGTAACGACGACCTAGACGCAGTTCTTTCTACTCTTGCAGCAAATGGCCTAGAAGCATGTTCACATGTGATTGGCAGCGTTGTTGGTGAAGGGGAAGCATCAGACGAAGTAGTGATAAAGTCAGGCGCAGACGTTGTAATCCAACGTAACCGTACTGAACTACGTACTATCTGGGCTGAGACGACGCACAAGATGCAAGGTCTACGTGATAACCCAATCTGTGCAGACCAAGAGCACGAAGCGAAGAAAGACAACTCAGACCCAGGTCTGAACGTGAAACTAAGCTTTGACGTAAATGAAGACATTGCTGCTCCTTACATCAACACGGGCGCTAAGCCTAAAATGGCGATTCTACGTGAGCAGGGTGTTAACTCTCACGTTGAAATGGCAGCAGCATTCGACCGCGCAGGTTTCGAAGCGACTGATATTCACATGAGCGACATCCTAACGGGTCAAGCGGTACTAGAAGAATACAACGGCCTTGTTGCTTGTGGTGGTTTCTCTTACGGTGATGTACTGGGCGCTGGTGAAGGTTGGGCTAAGTCGGTTCTGTTTAACGACTCTACTCGTGACCAATTTGAAAACTTCTTCAAGCGTGAAGATACTTTCTCTCTAGGTGTGTGTAACGGTTGTCAGATGTTGTCTAACCTGCGCGAGCTAATCCCTGGTGCTGAGTACTGGCCACGTTTCGTTCGCAACGAATCTGAGCGTTTTGAAGCACGTTTCAGCCTCGTTGAAGTTCAGAAGTCAGATTCTGTGTTCTTCAATGGTATGGAAGGTTCTCGTATGCCAATCGCGGTTTCTCATGGTGAAGGCCGCGTAGAAGTTCGTGACAACGACCACCTAAACGCGATTGAAAACTCAGGTACAGTTGCCCTACGTTACGTTGACAACAACGGTAACCAAACGCAGCAATACCCGAATAACCCGAACGGTTCGCCAAACGCTATCACAGGTCTAACGACTACTGATGGTCGTGTGACTATCATGATGCCTCACCCAGAGCGTGTATTCCGTACGGTTGCTAACTCTTGGTCTCCAGAAGGTTGGGGCGAGAATGGCGCTTGGATGCGTATGTTCCAAAACGCACGTAAGAATGTGGGTTAATCTGGTTCACAAAACCGAATAGTTTTAAAAACTAATAAAAGCGCAGACCGAAAGGTCTGCGCTTTTTTATTGGCAACTCTTTAGAAACCAGAGCGAAACAATTAACGTTTGCTGTTCTAAAAAACTCCACTACGCTAAATGTTATGGAATCAATTTGTTAGGCCATGAATTTCTGTACGTGAACAGGAAGACTGCTGTTTGGCTATGCAAAAACCGAATCAATCATTGTGGCATAAGAGGGATCTATGAAAACAACAATCACAAAAGCAGTTGCAGTGGCAGCGATTGTCATGTCGTTAGCTGGGTGTGTCGGTAGTAATGCCGTTACTGGGAAATTAATGAAGTTCAACGTTGAGGTTGTAGATAACCGTTACGCTCGTGCTGGGGTCAACTTCTTGCTTGCTCCCGTTTACGCTTTAACATTCGCAGCCGATTACATCGTGTTTAACTCGATCGAATTCTGGGCGGGGAAAAACCCACTCACAGGCGCGCCTCATATCTTCGATAGTAAAGTCGATACCATGATTGATGTGAACGACAGCCTAGACGATTCACTAAAAGAAGCCCCACTTGGCTTTAATAATCGTCAGATCGAATGGGGTGAGATGAAACAAATCGATGAGAATACCATTCGTATGGATATTACTTACAATGATGGTCAAAAAGCGGTGCTGTTAGGCGTACGCGATGGTGATAAGGTCAGTTACTACATGGATGGTACGTTAGTATCAGAAACCTCTATTCAAGCGCTTGAGCAGTTAGCTGCCGAGAAAGTGTAACGCTTTCCGTTTTATATAGATAAAAGAAAAGCCGCTGGATTTACCTCCAGCGGCTTCGTGTTTTTTAGTATCTAGTAATTTAGCATCTAGTGCGTAGATTAGTTGTTGCTGTGTAGCTCGCTGTTCAGTTCAACAGCAGACTTGTTCGCTAGACATTCAATTTGGCCAGTAATCGAGTTACGACGGAACAGAAGGTCAGAAACGCCAGCAAGGTCACGAGCTTTAATGATTTCTACTTCGTTGCCTTCTTTATCTAACATGCGAACCTTAGTACCCGCAGTCACGTAAAGACCTGACTCAACCGTACAACGGTCGCCCATTGGGAAACCAAGACCCGCATTTGCGCCTAGTAGGCAGTTTTCGCCGATAGAGATAACCATAGTACCGCCACCCGACAGAGTACCCATGATAGAAGCGCCGCCGCCGATGTCTGAACCGTTACCCACAACAACACCCGCAGAGATACGGCCTTCAACCATACTCACGCCAGTAGTACCCGCATTGAAGTTGATGAAACCTTCGTGCATTACTGTTGTGCCTTCGCCTACGTGTGCGCCAAGACGAACACGAGAAGTGTCAGCAATACGAATACCTGTTGGTACCACGTAATCCACCATTTTAGGGAACTTGTCTACGCAATCTACAGACAGAGCGCGACCCGCTAGGCGAGCTTCTATTTGACGCTCAGCCAGCTCAGGAAGATCGATAGGGCCTTCGTTAGTCCATGCGATGTTGTGCAGTAGACCGAAGATACCGTCTAGTACCGTACCGTGTGGTTGAACTAGGCGGTTAGAGATCAGTTGCAACTTAAGGAAGCCTTCAGCAACTGATGCTGGCTTCTCGTCAGTCGCAAGAACAACAAGAACAAGAGGTTGCTCAGATGCTGCTGCTTTTTCTGCGAAAGATGCGTTTGCTGCATCGTTGTTTGCTGCGAATGCTTTCGCTAGTTCTGCGCTTTGTGCAGCAGAGATTTCGATAGCTTGGTTGCCTTCAGTGTAACCTGCAACTTCACCAACAGCCGCAACAAGAGCGTCGCTTGGGTTTAGAAGTGGGTTAGGGAAGAACGCTTCAATGATTTTATTGTCGCGGTTTTTGGTTGCCGTACCGAAGGCTAGTGAAAAGTAAGCCATGTTGAATCTCCATGTGTTGAGTCTTGATTTTGCTATTTCATAACAGCGGCTCGAATAACAAGCGCTGCCGTTAGCAAAGTTAATTTAATTGCGTTCATCATAAAGAGAGCGCCCTCGTTATGAAAGGGCGCATCGGGATAAAGTCTGTAAAATGATATTGCTTGTCTTTCTGGAGATAGTTTTCTGCAATGAGAAAATGATGCAATTCAACAAAATTTGATATCAAAGTTAGATAACCAACGTTCTTTAAATGAACAACACTCTTTAGATAAATAGCGCTTTATAAGCCTGCTCAATCCCTTCAATCAACATCTGCATACCGATAACGGCGAGTATTAAACCCATCATTCGGGTTATCACGTTCAATGCACTTGGTCCGACAGCTTTAACAAATCGCTCGCCGAATACAAATAAGACATAGGTTAGGGTACATAGTAGGCCGAAAGCGACGATGGTTATGATGGTTTCATAGACCCCCTCGGTACTGGCAAAGTTCATCGCAGTGGCAATGGTGCCGGGGCCAGCGAGAATTGGCATTGCAAGTGGTGAGACGGCGATACTTAGAGCTGCGTCTTTCTGGGCGTCTGAGTTCACTTTCTCTTTTGCTTTGGCGTGTGTTGAATCACCTTGCAGCATGTGGAAGCCAATCAAAAAGACCAAAATGCCACCTGTGATGCGAAGTGCGTAAAGTGTGATACCAAATAGTTCAAAGATCAGTTTGCCAGAGAGTGCAAAAGTACTGACGATGATGAATGCGATAAACACTGAACGGAAAGCGATCGATTTGACGGTTTCCCTGTCATTGTCACCGGTTAATCCAAGAAAAATTGGCGTATTAGCTATTGGGTTCATGATGGCAAAAAAGCCCATGAACACGGTAATGGTATGAATGATGAGCTCTTTCATATTATTCCTTTGAAAAGATGCAGTTAAATACAAATAATTATTAGAAATAGATAGTAGAGCAAGTGTGAATAAAAAACAGCCAGCATAAGGCTGGCTGTTTGGTTTTAGTGATAGGTGTAGAGTTTTGGTCGTCTGTTATTGCTTGTTTCTCAGTTAACGGACTCTATTCTATGGATAGATCGTGGCGCTCAACGTTGTCGTTATGCGTGTTGAGATTCGCTTACTGCTACAGCCAATGCAACCGTCGCACCGACCATAGGGTTGTTACCCATACCGATGAAGCCCATCATTGCCACGTGAGCAGGGATAGAAGAGCTACCTGCGAACTGAGCATCAGCGTGCATTCTGCCCATAGTATCTGTCATGCCGTAAGACGCAGGGCCTGCTGCCACGTTATCTGGGTGCAATGTTCTACCTGTACCGCCGCCTGAAGCAACTGAGAAGTAAGGTAAACCTTGGCGAGTACGTTCTGCTTTGTAGATACCTGCAACAGGGTGTTGGAAGCGCGTTGGGTTAGTTGAGTTACCCGTAATACTCACATCCACTTCTTCTCTGTGCATGATTGCCACGCCTTCACGTACATCATCAGCGCCGTAACACAAAATCTCTCCGCGAGGGCCTTGTGAGAAGCGGCGGCGTTCTGTTTCAACAAGCTCACCTGTTTGGTAATCGTATTGAGTGCGAACATAGGTAAAACCATTGATGCGAGAAATTAAGTAAGCCGCATCTTTACCTAGACCATTGAGTATTACCTTCAATGGGTTGTGACGTGATTTGTTGACGTTGAGTGCGATTTTAATCGCACCTTCTGCAGCAGCAAAAGATTCATGGCCCGCAAGGAAAGCAAAGCAGTGGCTTTCTTCATTGAGAAGACGCGCAGCCAATGCGCCGTGGCCGATACCCACTTGGCGTTGCTCTGCAACACTGCCGGGTTTGGTGAATGCTTGAAGGCCTTCGCCAATGATATTCGCTGCTTGTTCTGCGCTGGTGGCTTTGCGAAATAGCGCCAGTGCTGAACCAAGGATATAAGCATCGGCAGCGCTTTCAAAAGCGATAGGCTGGGTGTCCATCACCAAGGCTTTTGGATCAACGTTGTGGGCTTTGCAGTATTGGTTCGCTTGCTCTAAAGAGTCGAAGTTCATTTCTGCCAATACGCGAGTTACCGATTCATTAAATTGAGTGTTCATCATATCTTTCCTCTAAATTGGCAAAATTAGTGTTGGCGTGGGTTAATGGTGGTAACGGCTTCATCGAAGCGACCATAAGTCCCCGTCGCAAGGTCAGCAGCTTCATTAGCTGGCATGCCTTGGTTAATCGCCTTCATCATTTTGCCGAGGTTGAGATATTCGTAGCCAATCACTTCGCTGTGATCATCAAGTGCAAGCTTGGTCACGTAGCCTTCTGCAAGCTCTAGGTAACGAACGCCTTTTGCTGAGGTTGAATAGCTGGTGCCTACTTGGCTACGTTGTGTTTGACCTAAGTCTTCCAATGCTGCGCCAATTTCTAGGCCGCCTTCAGAGAATGCGGATTGAGTTCGACCGTAAACGAATTGCAGAAAGATTTCACGCATGGCTACGTTAATAGCGTCACACACCAAGTCAGTATTTAGAGCTTCAAGAATGGTTCTTCCTGTGAGGATTTCGGCTGCCATCGCGGCTGATTGAGTCATGCCTGAACAACCAATCGTTTCGATTAGCGCTTCTTCGATGATGCCGTTTTTTACGTTCAGCGTTAGTTTTGCTGCACCTTGTTGTGGTGCACAAGTGCCTACGCCATGGCTTAAACCAGAAATAGCGATGACATCTTTTGGGCTAACCATGGCTTAAACCAGAAATAGCGATGACATCTTTTGGGCTAACCATGGCGCCTTCAACTGGAATTGGCGCTGAAGTGTGAAGATCACCCCTTTGAATAGGGCACATTGATTGAATTTCTGAAGAGTAGTGCATAATGTTTTCTCACTGATAGAGCCATTTAAGACCTAGGGCGTTGAGAAAACAGGACGTGTTGGAAGAGGTGCGGCTAATTCACTACAGATCTTGAGTATCGATCATCCAAAGGTGTCATGAAGCTCGGTCTTAATAGACTAAGTCCATTCCAAAATGGAGGAGTAGCGATACATCCAACAGTATTACCTGTTTTCGATTCTGTAGGAGTCATTAGCACGGTTCAAAAGAACGGGCGGTTGAAGCAAAAGCTTAGGTGGAACCCCATCACCTGATGGCTATAGATTAGATCTTAATCACACTTTTGTGCAAGCGAATGTTTAGAGCGATTTCGACTATAAACAGAGTTCATTATATTTCGATAAGTATAAAAAAACGCCAATAACGAGCTCTGATTAGAGACATTATTGACGTTTTTAGAAAACTTCAGCTAATTAAGCGGCATCTTCTTCTGCGTCTTCAACAGCTTCAAGCTTCTTTTCTTTTTTCGGAGCTGGTTTACGCTTAGCACCTAATGCGTAAAGAACTTCTTCTTTGTTCTTCGCTAGGTACATTGCAAGCTCTTCTTGCTTGCCTTCATCTTCAACTAAATCGCTTTTGCTTAATAGTTCAAAAAGCTCATCAGCCATATCCAGCATTTTGTCGTATGCGTCAGCTTCGGCTTTAGAGGTAAAAGTCATTTTCTCTTCTCCGTTGCGTTCGACCACGTACTTGACGATAACAGCCATGGTTAATCCTCTAAGTTTGATAAATTTTACTGGCTTTTTATACAGTTCCTGATGTTAAAAGTCCAGTTGGAGCCCTAACAATGCGGCCTCAATCTTGATGTGTAGCCCAGTCTTCACAATAACTCATGAAAGATTTCAGTAGCGGGCTTTGATATTTGTCTTTATGGACCAGCATCCAGAATCGACGTTTCATGTCGAGTGGGACATCGAGTGCTTTCACTCGGCCTGAGTCAATTGCTCGTTGCGCAGCCAGCCGTGATAAACACGCGAATCCAAGATTGGCAGAAACAGAATTGATGATCGCCTCAGTCGTGTTGAGCTCAAAGGATTCATACCAATGTTCGATGCGTGGTGCGACGGCACGCAGGAAAAACTCGCGAGTGCCTGAACCAGACTCACGTAAAATCCAATGACTATCTTCTAAATCGCTTAAAATCACTTTTTCTTTTGAATTGAGAGGGTGTTGATTACTAACAATGATACACATTTCATCGCTACTGAACTGGCTAGAGATCAACTCCGGATGGAGTGTTTTTCCTTCAATTAACGCGATATCCAGTTCATAATCCACCAACTTTTGGCAGATCAGCGCACTGTTTGAAATGAATAAGCTCTGATCTTGATGCTGAGTTAGCTCGCGAAAGCCAGACAGAATAAACGGTGCGACCTGATTACCAATTGTGTCACTCGCACCGACCTTTAGATTGCCACTTAAAGGCTGGTCGTCACGGAACAAAACATCAATACCAGCAGCACGATGTAATATCTCATCCGCCAAAGGAAGAAGCTTTTGTCCTTCTTGATTGAGAATTAATCGGTTATTAACCCGGTCAAATAGAGAGTGACCGAGTTGTTTCTCCATTTCGCCTAGCGCCATGCTGACCGCGGCCTTAGACAGAAACAGAGCCTCAGAGGCTGCGGTCAATGTCGAATGCTGGGTAATAGTGACAAACACTTTGAGTTGTTTGATTGAAATATTAGCCATCAGGTTCCTAGTTTTACGCTGCTGGTGGAAAGGTATCGTTCAGTATTAATGAACATTTGTTATATATAATTGGATATTGTTTAACGAAGCGCAAGCGTATTATGGCTTCAACAAGCTGATGAGTTCACAAGTTTAGTGAATTAAGTTTAAGAGAGGCTGACATGATTCAACGTATTAAATATAGATTAACAGGAGCTCCAACTCCCATGGCAGGGTTAGCACTCGCAATTGCAAGTTTAGGCTGGTGTTGGGATGGTGTTTTAGTCGCACAAGGTATTTTGCACACACCGGGTTTGGTGCAGTGGGTCAGTGCTGGTATTGCGGCGGTATTGCTTCTTGTTTTAGCTGTGAAATTTTTGATTCACGGCCACTTATTACGTGAAGACCTTGCTCACCCTGTTGTCGGCAGTGTTGTACCCACATTCGCAATGGGTTGTATGGTGGTGTCTGCTTCGTTGGCTCCGATCTCTCAATTCTTACAAGAAGCTGTGTGGCTCGCTTCGGTAGCGTTACATGTTGTGTTCTTGGTGAGCTTCTTATACCACAGAGCTAAAAACTTTGAGATTCACCACATGGTGCCAAGTTGGTTTGTGCCACCAATCGGTATTATCGTGGCAGACGTTTCTTTTTCAGGTAACCCGATCTTAGAACCCGTTGCTCACGCGACTTTAGTCTTTGGTTTATTGGTTTATGCCGTAATGCTACCTCTTATGATCTACCGTTTGATCTTCTCTCATGAAGTACCTGACGCAGCAAAACCAACCATTGCGATTATGGCGGCACCAGCAAGTCTATCTTTAGCAGGCTACCTAACGGTGACGGCAAATCCTTCGCCAGTGATCATTGGGTTACTCTTTGGCATTGCAGTGTTGATGACGTTTATTATTTACATCGCGTTTTTCAAACTACTTCGTCTGCCATTCAGCCCGGGTTATGCGGCGTTTACATTCCCAATCGTGATTGGTGCAACGGCGCTATTCAAATTGGCGGCTTGGATGCAAACTGTTGGTGTGGAAACTCACTATGTGGATCAAGTCTTCAACCTAGCCTATCTAGAATTGATTGTGGCAACGTTTGTAGTGGGTTATGTGGCGGTTCGTTATTACATGAATTACAAACCTCACCGTGTTCTAAGTGCGGTAGGCAGTAGATTGTAAGAATCAATAGTTCAAAAGATAAACGGACCTTAAGTTTTCAGTATTTCATAAGCTTATATTCCTAATCCAAACTCGGCACTTATGCTAATCTGGCTTTATATTGTGGCAAGATTAGCGTGAGTGCACTTTGTTTACTGTTTACCATTCCAATAAAGTCGATACTTTAAAAATCCTTCTCGTTCACTTAATCAAAAGTGATCCTTTAGCCAATCCTTTCGAAAAAGAGCAGATCTTGGTTCAGAGCCCAGGTATGTCTCAATGGCTTAAGATGGAACTCGCCAAAGAGTTTGGTGTAGCAGCAAATATCGATTTCCCACTTCCAGCAACCTTCATTTGGGATATGTTTACCCAAGTGCTTCCTGATGTACCTAAACGCAGTGCTTTTAACAAAGAAGCGATGACGTGGAAGTTGATGAGTTTACTACCCGCTAAGCTTGACCACCCTGATTTCTTGCCTCTGCAACGTTATCTTGAAAATGATGAAGATGACTCTAAGTTGTATCAATTGGCAGAGAAAATTGCCGATATCTTCGATGGTTACTTGGTGTATCGACCAGAGTGGATGGCGATGTGGGAAGCGGGAGAGCCCGTTGCTGAATTGGTCGATGATGAAGGGCAGCAAGAGCACCCTTGGCAACCGATTTTGTGGCAAGCACTCTATGAGCAAACCTTGTCTCAAGGCCAATCTAAATATCACCGTGGCAACTTGTATCACGACTTTATTGAAGCGCTAGCCAAGCAACAAGGTCAACTGCAACATCTGCCTAAACGCTTATTTGTGTTTGGTATTTCTTCGCTGCCTCCTCGTTACATGGATGCGTTGAAAGCACTTGGCGAGCAGATTGATGTGCACTTGATGTTTACCAACCCTTGCCAACATTACTGGGGCGATATTCGCGACCGTAAATATTTGGCAAGAGTTGAAGCCCAGCGTCGCAAGCAGTTTGCGTTGGTTGATGGTTTACCTCAACTAGAAGGCGAAGTATCACCATTGAAAGATGGCATTGAAGCCAACGTTGAAGACGAACTGCATACCAGCCAAGCCGTGGGTAATAGTTTACTTGCGTCTATGGGAAAGCTGGGCAGAGATAACCTGTTCTTGCTATCTCAATCAGACAACGAAGAGCATGAGTTCTTTATTGATGTTGAGAGGGATAACCTGCTGCATCAATTGCAAGCTGATATTCTTCAGTTAGAAGATCATCAAGACGACCACATCTTAGATTCCAGCAACCATAAACAGGTGGTTGAGCTTGGCGATCGCTCTCTGACCGTACATGCGTGTCACAGCCCAATGCGTGAGGTTGAAGTCCTTCATGATCAGTTGTTGGCGATGTTTGATGCCAACCCGACTCTGAAACCACGCGATATCATCGTGATGGTGTCTGACATTAATGCTTATAGCCCAGCGATTCAGGCGGTATTTGGTAATGCTCCAGGTGAGCGTTATATCCCTTACTCGATCTCTGATAGAACCGCAGACCAAGAAAGCCCAATTCTGACCGCCTTCATGCAGTTAGTCGCGCTACCAAACACGCGCTGTTTAGCCTCTGAGTTGCTAGAGCTGTTAGAAATTCCTGCGATGATGGCACGCTTTGGTATTGACGAGTTTCAATTCGAGCAAGCCAAGCAATGGGTTGAAGAAGCAGGTATCCGTTGGGGGGTTGATGCTTCAACGGCGACAGAATTTGATCTACCTGCGACCGAGCAAAACACTTGGCTATTCGGCATTCAGCGCATGTTATTAGGATATGCGATGTCGGATTCTGCGGGTTTATTTGAAACTGAACACTCCCCGATTGCCGCTTATAACGAAGTTCAAGGCATTAGCGCCGAACTTGCAGGTAAGTTAGCTCACTTTATCGATCGTATTGCCCATTACCGTCAACGCCTAACTGAAACACAATCTATCGATATGTGGCGTGAAACCTTGCTGCAAATGATTGATGATTTCTTTGCTGTTGAGTTAGAAGGTGAGGTGGTGCTTAAGTCGATTCGCGATGCACTTTCGCAACTGAATGAACAGCTTGATGATGCCTTGTATGAACAAGAGTTGTCGCCAAGCATTATCTATCAGTACCTCAATAATAAGTTATCTGGCGCGCGTATTAGCCAGCGTTTCTTAGCGGGCCAAGTTAACTTTTGTACCTTAATGCCGATGCGTTCTATTCCGTTCAAAACCGTCTGTTTGTTAGGCATGAATGATGGTGTTTACCCTCGCTCAATGCCGCCAGAAGGTTTTGATCTAATGAACGGACGCACACGACCGGGCGATCGTTCTCGTCGTGATGATGACCGCTATCTATTCTTAGAGGCGATGCTGTCGGCGCAAGAATGCTTGTACATCAGCTATGTCGGCCGTTCAATTCAAGATAATACCGAGCGAGTGCCATCGGTGCTCGTTTCAGAGTTGATAGAGTACTGTCAGCAGAATTACTGCTTGAGTGACGACCAAGCGTTACCAAGTGATGATTCAGGCATCAATCTGACTCAAGCGATCAGCTTTGAACACACCATGACACCGTTCAGCCCCGCAGCTTTTACTCAAGGTGATGCGAGCCATGTGCTGAGTTACGCCAAAGAGTGGCTTCCTGCGGCTAACCGTTCCGGTGAACGCAGTGGTGAATTCAATCGTGCATTGGATGATTATTTGTTGGATGCGACGTACCCGTTAGAACTCGACTTGGTTGAGTTACAGCGTTTTTGGCGTTTGCCAGTGCAGTACTTCTTTAATCGCCGCCTAAAAGTGGTATTTGAGCCGCCACTTCCTGTGATGGAAGACAATGAGCCATTTGTACTTAATGGTTTAGAGAGTTTCCAACTTAAAGATGCATTACTGCAAGTGCTGCTAGACCACCCTGAAGGCGCAGACGAAGCCGTTCGATTGTTTGTCTCTGAGCAAAAAGCACAGGGCAGATTACCGGTTGGCGCCTTTGGTGATATCGAATTTGAAACCAACCGTGTTCAAGCGGAAGACTTAGCCAAAGAAATTCGATTTGTGAGCGGATCACCGCAACAAGATCTCGAAGTGAATATCGAACTTGATGTGTTAGGCGAAGGTAAACCTGTTCGTTTGATGGGATGGTTAACTCAAAACTATCAATCGGGTTTAGTGCGTTTCCGCAGCGGTAAAGTACGCTCTCAAGATTATTTGGCAGCGTGGATTGATCATCTATGTTGTGCAGTCATGGGACACGGAAAAACGACCCATATTATTGGCTACGACAGAAAAGAGGGCGTGGTTCACCAAACGCTACAGCCTATCGGCGATGCGCAGCAAGCGAAAAGTATATTAGCTGAGTTAGTACGACTGTTTTATCAAGGCATGACTGCACCATTGCCTTATTTCCCGAAAACCGCATTGGCTGGCGTTGAAGCGGGCTTTAGCCGTGGTAAGTGGGTCGATGACGAAGAAAAGTCGCTCAAGAAAATGGCCGATACCTTTAATGACAGCTTCGCCTTTACGGGTGAGGGGAGAGATACTTACATCTCACGTATTTGGTCTAAGTGGGACGATGAGCTGGCTGTTGAGTCGCGTATGTATTCAACGCTTGTGTTACAGGCGGCAAGGTTGGCTGCTGCCGATCTGGAAGATCAGGAGTAAGTGGTTGTGATCGACAAGATCAATAGCGAGTGCGCTGAATTAATGAAAAACGAAAGAGAGTCGCTGGTCAGCATTTGGGATGCCTGCTTTCAAGATGAAGGGAATCAAGGTGAAGAAAAGCAAGGTACAGGAAATAAAGTGGCCGCCAGTAAATCATTATTAGTGTAGGGCGTTCGCTGTACGGCCACAGGTCAGAGGGACCATTATTCTGTGGTTCAAAGTAACGCCGTAAAGTACAAAACTCGTACGCGCCCCTGAACTCGTGGGCGCATAGTAGCGAGGCGATCTGAATTGATCCGTGAGAGAGATCGCACTAACTATTAACAAATTAGCGTAGGACGTAAATTGAATGACGTTTTCCACGCTAGGTCACATTTATAGCAATAGTCACATTTTTAACAGACTCATCTATCAAAAGGCAGTAAGGCATGACGACCACAAGCAGTGTTCAGGTAATCGCTCCAAAAACACTCGATACCATGACGTTTCCACTTCATGGCGCGCGTTTAATTGAAGCATCGGCGGGTACGGGTAAAACATTTACCATTGCTGGCTTGTATTTGCGCCTACTGCTCGGGCACGGTACGGCCGCTCCACAAGGTGATCTGACTGAAGCCACTCGACACCATGAGCCGCTAACCGTAGACCAAATCTTGGTTGTGACCTTTACTGAAGCGGCAACGGCAGAGCTACGAGATCGTATCCGTGCTCGAATCCATGATGCACGTATCGCGTTTGCACGTGGGCAAAGTGACGACCCAGTGATTGCGCCTTTGTTACAAGCCATCGAAGATCATGCTGGTGCTGCGAAAACCTTACTCAATGCCGAAAGACAAATGGATGAGGCGGCGGTATACACCATTCACGGCTTCTGTCAGCGTATGCTGACTCAAAATGCCTTTGAGTCTGGAAGCCGTTTTGATAATGAATTTGTGACCGATGAAAGTCACCTGAAAGCGCAAGTGGTAGCTGACTATTGGCGTAAGCAGTTTTACCCGCTGCCAATTCAACTGGCGGGTGAAGTGCGAAATATTTGGGGCTCTCCCGCTTCGTTATTGGCTGACGTAAATCGCTACCTGACGGGTTCTCCACTAAAGCTAACTGTGGAAGCAATGTCGGGTGACTTGCAAACTCTGCACAATCAAAACCTAGCTAAAGTGAAGCAACTTAAGGCGTTGTGGTGTGAATCTGAAGCGGACTTTTTGGCTTTGATTTCAGGTTCAGATGTGAACAAGCGCAGCTACACTAAGAAGTCTTTGCCGACTTGGTTAGAAGCGGTAACAGCATGGGCGCAGAGCGACACTCACGATTACCAGTTTCCAGATAAACTAGAGAAGTTCTCTCAAGCTACTCTGATTGAAAAAACACCGAAAGGCACGGCACCTCAGCACACCGTTTTCGAAGCGATTGAGAACTTCTTAAATTCTCCAGCAGACCTGAAAGCCCCCTTGCAGGCACATGCGATTACTCATTGTCGAACCATGTTAGCCAAAGCTAAACAGCAGAAGCAGTGGTTATCGTTTGATGATTTGCTGACTCAGTTATCCGCGTCCATTGATGTGGATGAGCAATCACTGCTGGTGGAGAGAATCCGCACCTTATACCCAGTGGCGATGATCGATGAATTCCAAGATACCGATCCGCTGCAATACAGTATCTTTAGCCGAATCTACCTAGATAACCCGCAATGCGGCCTGTTTATGATCGGCGACCCGAAGCAGGCTATCTATGGCTTCCGTGGCGCGGATATCTTTACCTATATCAAGGCGAGAAACCAAGTTAGTGCTCACTACACTTTAGGGACTAACTGGCGTTCGAGTGCTGATATGGTCAGTGCAGTAAACCAAGTGTTTATGAATTCGGACAGTCCGTTTATCTACGACCAAGACATTCCATTTTTTCCCGTCGCAGCCAGCCCATCGGCCGACAAACGCCAATGGGTGATGAACGGAGAAACCCAGCATGCACTGACCTTTTGGCTACAAGAAGCGGAAGACAAGCCCTTACCGAAAGGCGAATATCACAAAGCAATGGCTGAGGCGACGGCGAGTCAAATTCAAACCATTTTGACCGCTTCTCAAAACGAGCAAGCTTATTTTGATAACGGTAAAAAACAACATGCCGTGAATGCAGGTGATATTGCTGTCTTGGTTCGAACTGGTAGTGAAGGTCGCCTAATTAAAAATGCGTTGTCGGAACAAGGCATTGCGAGCGTGTATTTGTCTAACCGAGATAGCGTGTTCACCAGCTTGGTCGCACAAGACATTCAACGCCTACTGCAAGCGGTGCTGACGCCTGAAAATGACCGTGCATTGCGTGCGAGTTTAGCGTCAGAGTTGTTTGCTTTGGATGCCGCATCATTGGATGAACTCAACAACGATGAAGTGGTTTGGGAAAATGTCGTTAACGAATTCCGAGAATATCGTAAGTTGTGGCTGCAACGTGGCGTATTACCAATGCTTCGCAGCGTGATCAGTAAAAGGCACCTCGCGGAACGCTTACTAGAAGAAGAAAATGGTGAGCGCTCACTCACTGATTTGATGCACATTGGCGAACTGTTGCAACAAGCTAGGCAGGAGCTCGACAGTGACTATGGCTTGTTACGTTGGCTAGCAGAAGCGATATCAGATGCGCAAAATGGTTTAGGTGGCAGTGAAGACGACATTCAACGCCTTGAATCAGAGAGAAACTTAGTTCAAATCGTCACTATTCATAAATCGAAAGGTTTGGAATATGACCTAGTATTCCTGCCGTTCGTGGCGAGTTATCGTGAAGCGAGTGAAGGTAAGTTCTACGACCATGAATCAGATACCACAGTGCTTGATATTACGGGTAGCGACAGTGCCTTAGCGCAAGCCGACAAAGAGCGATTGGCGGAA
Organism: Vibrio sp. 10N.222.49.A3; assembly: GCF_041475145.1. Taxonomy (NCBI): domain Bacteria; kingdom Pseudomonadati; phylum Pseudomonadota; class Gammaproteobacteria; order Vibrionales; family Vibrionaceae; genus Vibrio; species Vibrio sp. 10N.222.49.A3. Next base: position 56,960 of record NZ_JBFRVM010000079.1, on the reverse strand, counting down.
GACTTACGTTTGATTTACGTGGCGCTTACTCGTGCCGTTTACGGTTGTTTCATTGGTATGGCTCCTTTACGTAAAGGGCGTTCAACCAAAGAGCCGACCGGCGTTCACTTAAGTGCCATGGGCTACTTGGTTCAAAATGGACAAGAGCAAGGCATCGCTGAGTTACATCAAGCTCTGTCAGCGATTGAGGGTAAGAATTCAAGCGTATTGCTGTCTGAAACGCCTACCGCTCACGAACAAGTTTTTGTGCAAACAGAGCAAGTGAGTGACGACTTACAGGCTAGTGAACTTAAAGCTTCAATTGACCGAGCTTGGCGAATCACCAGTTACTCGGGGCTTGTAAAACAAGGCAGTCACGGCGCAAACCATGATGCGACGATTGAGGTGTCAGGTTTTGATATTGATTCGGCTGATGAACAAGACGAGTCGGAATTGATTGAACCTGAACGTTCTATATTCACGTTCCCTCGTGGCGCTCGCCCTGGTACTTTCTTGCACACCTTATTTGAGGATGTTGAATTTACTGAGCCAGCAACCAGCGAACATAACACGCAAGTAATTACTCACTTATTAGAGTCAGAGCAATACGAGTTAGAGTGGCTACCTGTGCTTCAACAGCTTGTTGATACGGTGCTAAACACCGCTTTAGATGGAAAGAACTTAAAGCTGAGCGAGAAAGGCTCAACTCAACGATTAGTCGAAATGGAGTTCTTGTTGCCGATCGAAGTGTTGGCCGCATCTGAGCTGAATGAAACCATTCAATATCATGATCCGTTATCGGCTAAAGCGGGCGACTTAGGTTTCCAAACAGTACAAGGCATGCTGAAAGGCTTCATCGATTTAGTGTTCGAGCACCAAGGTAAATACTATGTGCTCGACTGGAAATCGAATCATTTAGGTGATGATGTTGCCGTCTACCATGGTGAGGCATTGAAATCGGCGATGGCCGACCACCGTTATGATCTGCAATATCAAATCTATGCGTTGGCATTGCACCGCTTCTTACGCAGCCGCGTTGCGGATTACAGCTATGATCAGCACTTTGGTGGGGTCTATTACTTGTTTTTAAGAGGAATGGACGGCCAATCTCAACAAGGTATTTTCTCGGCGAAACCTACATTGGCTTTGCTCGATGAAATGGATCAATTGATTGACGGTAAAGTGATAGACAGACGTTCAGCACAATTGAATGACAATGAAACTGGACAGATGGGGCTTTTATAATGACAACAACGACCACTAATACCAGTACAGAAGCTGCGAACACGCTAAAGCCAGTTTCACTTATCCCTGAGCAGCTCATGAATGTATTAAAGTTCCTAGCGGACAAAGGTTCAATTCGTCAGTTGGATTATCAATTTGCCCGTTTTATTGCTCAGCAAGCGACGAGTCATTCTCAAGAGATCGGGTTTCTAGCTGGCGTTGTAAGCCATGAATTAGGCAAGGGGCATATTTGTACTCAGCTTATACAGCAGCATAAGGCAGGCCCTGAACAAACGACAGATCTAGCCCAGTTGCTTGGTTTGTACGGTGAAACGGCACTGCAATTGAACCAAAAACTGTTGGGTATTGATTGGGTGACTGTTCTGCAATCATCTAACCTAGTTGGAACAACTAATGACTGCGTTAAGCCGCTGATGTTTGATGGGCAGCGTGTCTACTTACAGCGTTATTGGAACTACGAAGTTGTGTTGGCTGAAACTCTAAACCGTTTAAGTAAGCCAGTAGAGTTCAATATTGAGCAGAAAAAAGCACTGACTGAGACGCTCAATCAGCTTTTTGCACGCAGTTATCACTTCCTGTTTAATGCCTTAACCAAGGCTGAAGCAAACCAACAAACCTCTCAGGTATTACGTCAGCAGTTAGTGTGTGACCATCTAGATATCGTCGATGAACAGGCTTTGGATTGGGGTTCTATCGATCAAGCGATTGTTCAAGCCAAACAAGTGACCGATTTAGATGTTCTGGATAGTCTAGTGCCGTTATCTGTCTGTTTGAACTGGCAAAAAGTAGCGGCAGCGGTGGCGTTAAGTCGTCGCTTCGCGGTGATTTCTGGTGGGCCGGGTACCGGTAAAACGACCACGGTAACTAAGTTGCTGTCGGCGATGGTCGAGCAATCACTCAGCCAAGGTAAAATACCGACGATCAAGCTGGTGGCTCCGACAGGTAAAGCGGCGGCGCGTTTAACTGAGTCGATTGGTAAAGCGATTGAACAATTACCTCTGGCGCCTGAAGTAAAGGCCAACATACCGACGGAATCGAGCACTTTGCACCGATTACTTGGTGCGATCCCCAATCGAGCGGAGTTTAGACACAACCGACGTAATCCACTTCACCTTGATATCTTGGTGGTGGATGAAGCATCGATGGTCGACTTATCCATGATGTATAAGCTGGTGGATGCACTCCCTGAACACGCAAGGTTGATTCTGCTTGGTGATAAAGACCAGCTCGCTTCAGTAGAAGCTGGTGCCGTGTTGGGTGATATCTGCTCGTTTAATTCAACAGGCTACAGCACAGCGCAAGGTAACTTGATTGCGGAAATGACAGGCTTTGATGCGATAGCTAAACCCAGACAGGTCAAAACAGGATCGGCTAACCCTCCTGCGATTGCCGATAGTTTGTGTATGCTGCAGAAGAGTTACCGTTTTGATGCACGTTCAGGTATCGGACAGTTGGCAAAGGCGATCAATAACGGCTCTGCTAATCAGGTCGATCAAGTGTTTGCGAAAGGGTTTGCGGATATTGAGAATCATCCCTTGTCGAGTGACAGCTATAACTTGATGCTACGTACTTTAGTTAATGAATATGGTGCGTATCTGAACCGAATGAATGTGCCATTGGAAGAGCTAGAAACTCAAGAAGCGAGAGCGAAATCGGTTCTCGATTTGTTCAGCCAGTGTCGGTTGCTGTGTTCCATTCGCGAAGGTGACTTTGGTGTTAAAGGCCTCAACCACAGAATCGAAAGGGCACTTGCCGCAAGACGCTTGGTGAATCCGCACAACGATGAATTGTGGTATCACGGGCGACCAGTAATGGTAACGCGCAATGATCATGGCTTAGGTTTATACAATGGTGATATTGGTATCTGTATGCTTGAGGCTGATGTAAGTAGCTCTTCTTCAATTGATGATAACTCAGCCCCTCGATTAAAGGTGTACTTTGAATTGCCCGATGGCAGTGTAAAAGCTGTACTACCAAGTCGAGTGCCTGATCATGAAACCGCGTATGCAATGACGATACACAAATCTCAAGGCAGTGAATTTGATCTGACCTTAATGATCTTACCGCCAGACTTCAGCCCTATTTTAACGCGAGAACTTATCTATACGGGTATAACGCGTGCTAAGAAACGACTGATGATGCTCAGTGATACCAATGTCTTGAAGCGTGGTATTAAGGTAAAAACAGAGCGAGTGAGTGGTTTAGGAAGTCGACTAACCAACTGACGGTCAGTGGTTTTAGTGGAGGTGTTACTGGAAGTAAAACTACGAAATAGCTGGGTAAATCGTATACACAAAGCAACCATCCGTGGTTGCTCTGAACGTTATCAGGAATCAGTACCTAAAAACGCTCGAGTAAACGATATATGGTTTATCTTGTATTTTGGTTGGCAATTCAAAATAAACTCTTTTAGATTTTCGCTCACAGGGAACACGCAGTGTACGTCTAACCCTTCTAAGAATTGGTTATCAGCCATATCCCAAAAACTTTGCAGCGAGTTACAAACAATGGTTCTCATATCAATGTTGCTCTTTTGCTGTTTATATTAACGAGCAGACTAATGACTACTAGCATGCTGATCGTTAACGGGTATAGCAATCCGTGCAGTGACCACCTAAATGTCATAGATTAAACATTCGGCGGCATTCCAATAAAAACGCTTGTCGATATTCATAAAGCGTGCAAATTCTATACAATTACAGCTGTGAATGAAAGTGCATATTTAATAAATCTCACATGAGAAACGATTGCATTTGCAATAGATTCCTTATTAAAGTGAGATTTTACTCCAAATTTAATTTACACATTTAACGCTAAGATCTTGGAATTCCTTTGATAGTTGTACAGACCTTGCTTTTCCATTGGTAATTCATCAACAGTAATCTCGTAAAAACCCTGTTCACGAAACCAATGAAGGCTGTGTGTGGTAAGAACAAAGATCTGGTCGATATCACGAGATTTGGACTGATGACGCATGTAATCCAGCAGTATCTGCCCACGGTTGCCATCTCGGTAGTCTGGGTGAATGGCGACACAGGCCATCTCTGCCATGTGATCTTCTGGATAAGCGTATAGCGCAGCGCAACCAATGATCAGACCGTCTTTTTCGATGATGGTAAAACGATGGACTTCTTGTTCTAACTGCTCTCTTGAGCGACGAACAAGAATGCCTTGTTCTTCAAGAGGGCGAATGAGGTCAAAGATACCACCGATGTCATCAATCTGAGCTTGTCTGACTTGTTCGGCACTCGCCATGACCACTTGGGTTCCAATACCATCAAAAGAGAATAGCTCTTGGATCAATGCGCCATCGGCTTTGTAGCTGATCAAGTGACAACGAGGCACGCCTGCTCGGCAAGCGGAGATCGCTCCTTTCAAGAAGCGCAGTGTTCCGGTGCTCATGTCTTCGGCGGGGTTCTGGGATTCCGTTAAGCGTTCAAGAATTTGCTTGGCGTCTTTAGGGAAGAGTTCGGCGAGTACATTACCGCTTTCGTCAGTCACCCCTTGCTCAGAACAAAAGCCAATCAGTTTGTCGGCTTTCAAACGGATAGCAACTTGTGTCGCGACCTCTTCCGAAAGCAGGTTAAAGCTTTCGCCAGTGACTGAACTGGCAATCGGCCCAAGAAGGACGATGGAACCTTGGTCAAGGGTGCGATTGATCCCTTCGATGTCTATTCGACGAATGCGTCCGCTGTGGCAGTAATCTGTACCATCATCGACGCCTAAGGGTTGAGCGGTAATGAAGTTACCACTCATAACATTCAGTTGAGTTCCTGCCATTGGGGTGTTGTTCAAACTCATTGAAAGACGAGCGGTGATCGCAAGTTGCAGTTGTCCAGCCGCCTGCATTGCAACACCTAAAGAATATTCATCTGTGACTCTAATATTTTTATGGTAAGGCGTATGGCAGTCTTGCTTCTCTAACAGTTGGTTGATCTGTGGTCTTGCCCCATGAACGAGAACAATCTTAACCCCAAGACTATGAAGCAGGGCTATATCACTAATAATGTTGCCAAAGTTTCTATCGGCAACGGCTTCACCCCCCAACATAATCACCATGGTTTTACCACGGTGAGCATTTACATAAGGGGTCGATTGCCTAAAGCCTTTGACTAGCGCCGTACTTCTTAATTTCACAGAATAAGCCTTCCTTGTTTATTTATTCGATAATTTAGCATTTAAATTCAAATCTGAACAACAACTTTTTGGAATGAAGCGCAAACTATTCTCATCTAGGCTTCATTTTATAAACTGTCTCAGTGTACAATGCGTACAGCATCCTTATGAGTCGTAAACGAATGCAAAAAAATCCAGTAAGAAAAAGTAAGATTGATGAGATCGCAAAAGGTCTCTACAGTGGAGCAGAGCAGCGCAACAAACCTAAATTGAGACGTAAGCTCATTGAACGCAGTTTAATGGTTTTAGCTTTGGTGGGTTCGTTTGCCGTCGCTTCCTTGTTCGCCGATGTGTTTTCTCGAGTACAAGATGCGGTGACACCAGAGACACTGCTATATGGCACTTGGGTAGAGCAAGATGTCGCTCGTTATGCTGCGGACGAGTTTGTATTGAATGATAATGGTGTGTCAGTACGTGGCTCGGTTGTATCGACTCATTTTGACTTTGATGGTAAGTACTTCGAATATAAGGCAGGCAATAAAGCGTATCGCTTTCGCCTAACGAATTCTGATAAGACAGAAATGATGCTTGTATCGGATAATCACTATAATCCAGTCTTTCGCCTTAAAGGTTATATAGATAACTCAGTTCGATAGGTTATCTTATACCAATCGTAGTAAATAACTGGTCACCCTAGCTTGTTAAAAACCTCGATAACTTCGTTAGAATTTTTGATTGTAGAATAACTACTTATCGAAACTTCTTATCGAGAAGAGCTGCCTTGTTCTCAAGATTTTTTCCTACGCTATTTTTGAACACTTACTTACTGTGATTGGTATTATTGTAAACATTTACAATCTAAGATTGTGTTATCTGATCGTTTTTGTCATCCTCGATGCATAGAATATTTAGGATGACTCTTGTGATTAAAAAATGGCTTCCCCTTGTTGCTGCCTCTTTCTTATTTGGCTGTGCTCAACCCACTGATCTTGCCCAACAACACCTTGATGGTGAATTTCCCCGAACCTTAAATAAGGTCGATTTGGTTGAATCTAATAAACCAAGAGACTTCACCGCATTTGCAGAGCAAGCTGAGATGGTGGTTTCTAAATCCCCTTCGATGGCTAAAATCTATGAGCCGCTTTATCAGCAACTCAATGAATGGGCGGTGCTGAGTGGAGAGCCGAGTGAACTCGCTAATTTTGGCGTTCAAACTGCTCAATTAGGTGGTGGTGATAAACAAGGTAATGTTTTATTCACGGGTTACTTTTCTCCTGTAATGGAACTGCGACATGAAGCAAACGAAGAATACCGATTCCCTGTTTATGGGCTTCCAGAGTGTGATAAAGAGTGTCCAACACGCGAAGAGATCTACAACGGTGCATTAGAAGGCCAAGGTCTTGAGTTAGGTTATTCAGCAAACCGTATCGACCCATTTATGATGGAAGTACAGGGCAGCGGCTTTGTGCATTTCGGAGATGATGACACGCTGCAGTATTTTGCATACGCGGGTAAGAACAATAAAGCTTACGTGAGTATTGGCCGTGTTTTGATCGAGCGAGGTTTAGTGCCACGCGAAAAAATGTCATTGAAAGCTATCAAAGAGTGGGTCTTGGTAAACGATCCTGAAGTGGTAAAAGAACTGCTTGAGCAAAACCCATCTTTCGTCTTCTTTAGCGCGAGAGATGATCTATCCGTAATGGGTAGCGCTGGCATTCCTCTATTACCGATGGCGGCGGTAGCGGGCGATCGCTCTATCTTACCAATGGGAACACCTATCCTGGCTGAGGTTCCGTTACTGAATGCTGATGGTACTTGGAGCGGCGCGCACCAACTAAGACTACTATTGGTTTTAGATACCGGTGGTGCGGTTAAGCAAAACCATTTGGACCTCTACCATGGTATGGGCCCACGAGCAGGAACTGAAGCGGGTCATTACAAGCATTTTGGTCGGGTGTGGAAGCTGGGTCTAGATGGCAGCGCAACCGAAGCGCCTTGGGCTTTGCCTCCTGAAAAGGTCGAGTAAACAACAATAAAATGGGGCATTGAAAGCGAATCGCTAATCCCCTAGACTTTTAATTCAAGAGTGCGTATAAAACGCACTCTTTTCTTTTTCTCAGAAATAAATTGGCGGCAACAATGCGTGAATTGACCACTCCAGCTTCAGAAAACTATGACCAACGATTTGGTGGCACTCGTCGCCTGTATGGCAATAGTGAAGTAGATATACTTAGAGCAGCACACGTGTGTGTGATCGGTATTGGCGGTGTCGGTTCATGGGCGGTTGAAGCGCTTGCTCGTACTGGTTTAGGTGAGCTGACATTGATCGATATGGATGATGTGTGCGTGACGAACATTAACCGTCAAATCCACGCAATGTCGGGCACGGTTGGTAAGAGTAAAATCGAAGTGATGGCAGAGCGCGTTAAGCTGATTAACCCTGAGTGTAAAGTGAACCTGATCGACGACTTTATTGGTCCTGATAATCAGGCTGAATACCTATCGAAAGAGTTCGACTTTGTGCTCGATGCGATTGATAGCATGAAAGCTAAGGCTTCGTTGTTGGCGTATTGCCGTAGCAACAAAATCAAAGTGATCACTACGGGTGGCGCGGGTGGGCAAGTTGACCCGACTCAAATTAAAGTGGCTGATCTGACTAAAACGATTCAAGATCCGTTAGCGAAGAAATTGAAAGACACATTGCGTCGTCATCATAATTTCCCTAAGAACCCTGCGCGTAAGTTTGGTATCGATTGTGTGTTCTCGACTGAGCAACTTAAGTACCCACAAGCTGACGGCAGTGTATGTGCTGCGAAAGCAACCGCAGAAGGTCCAAAGCGAATGGATTGTGCGACGGGTTTTGGTGCAGCAACGGTTGTCACGGCTACCTTTGGTTTTGTGGCGGTTTCACGTATCGTAGAAAAGATCGTTCAAAAGCACGCTAAGTAACGTCTTCTTCTCAATTAACAATCGACTGGATATTAAAATGACCACATTCCCAAGCTTTCCATTCGGCAAAGAAATTACCAGTGATGATATTGTCGCAAAAATGCAGACTTTCAGCGGCTGGGAAGATCGTTATCGCCAGGTGATTCAGTGGGGTAAGAAACTGCCTAGCATGCCTGATGAACTGAAAAGTGAACAGGTTGTCGTATCTGGTTGTGAAAGCCAAGTGTGGTTGGTTTCTCAAAATATCGACGGTGTTTGGCGCTTTTGTGCTGATTCTGATGCGCGTATCGTTCGCGGTCTGATTGCATTAGTGATGGCTGCGTATGATGGAAAAACATCAGAGCAGATTCAAGCGTTCGATATCGATGGATACTTTGAACAAATCGGTTTAATTACCCATCTAAGCCCATCTCGCGGCAATGGATTAAAAGCGATTGTTGCTCAAATCCAAGAGCTAAGTGCTTAACATTTCTTAGATACACAGAAACAAAAAGGGTTGACGCTAAACGCCAACTCTACATAATTTCGCTACTCGCTACTCGCT
>NZ_JBFRVM010000079.1:0-47325 GCF_041475145.1 Vibrio sp. 10N.222.49.A3 | reverse complement strand
GCTACTCGCTACTCGCTACAGCATATCAACGGCTTTTTCTATCGCCGCTACGAGCTTTTCAACATCATCTAGATTGTTATAAATACCAAATGAAATACGAACCGTTCCTTTCACATTAAGTGCATCCATTAATGGGTGAGCACAGTGGTGTCCAGCACGTACTGCGATACCTTGTTGATCCAACAGGGTTGCAATATCTTGGTGGTGAACGCCATCCATCACAAAAGTAATCACACTTGCGTTGGGTTGATAACCCAATACCTGAATATCATCCAGTTTACTGAGTGCAAGATAAGTCTCGTGCTGTAGCTGGTGAATATGATTTTCGACATCTCGTTGAGCAAAATCACTTAACCATTCTATTGCGGTACTTAATGCTATCGCTCCTGCTACATTTGGCGTGCCTGCTTCAAACTTCCCCGGCAGTTCAGAAAATGTAGTGCCAGAGAAAGACACGCGCTCAACCATTTTGCCACCGCCATGCCAAGGGGGCATCGCTTGGAGCAATTCAAGCTTGCCATAAAGCACCCCAATACCAGCTGGAGCATAGAGCTTATGCCCAGAGAACACGTAGAAATCAGCCCCTAAAGCAGTCACATCTACAGGCTCATGAACAATACCTTGCGCTCCATCGACCACAACAATCGCATTCATCTTGTGTGCTTTCTCGATCACTTCTTTGATGGGCTGACGAGAACCAGTCACATTAGTTATCTGAGCCAGAGCAACAATCTTGGTTCGATCATTTAATAGAGCGTCAAAGGCAGTAAGATCAAATTCACAATCTGACGTCATTGGTACTTTCACGACTTTAGCACCAGTTTGTTCAGCCACTATTTGCCAAGGCACGATGTTGGCGTGATGTTCCATTTCACTGACTAAGATCTCATCGCCAGGTTGAAGCGTGCTTCTTGCGTAAGTTTGTGCGATCAGGTTAAGTGCTTCGGTTGCGCCGCGAGTCCAAATAATCTCTTTTGACGATGTCGCGCCAATAAACTGAGCGACCTTATCTCTTGCGGCTTCAAATTGACTGGTCGCGTTCGCTGTTAAGCTATGACTACCACGGTGAACATTGGCATTTTGTTTGGAGTAGTATTGGCTAATGGCATCAATAACCACCTGAGGTTTTTGTGTCGTTGCTGCGCTGTCTAAATAAATCAACGGTTGTTGATTGATGGTTTGTGATAGCGCAGGAAACTGCTCTCGGATGTGATTGATATCAAGCATCTATTCTTACCTAAAATCTTGGAAATTGTTGCTAGCGTTATGCTGAGCGGTATCGTTATTTTATCGCGACTTGTTAATCGTTGCTGACTAATCTTGATGATTCTAGCTATTTTCTCGTTCTTTAACCTGCGTAAACAGCTTTTGGTTAACAGGAACCTCTATCTGATGCTTAAGTGCTGTTTTTATCAAGTGTCCGGTAATGAAGTCGATCTCTGTCTTACGTTGGTAAAACATATCTTGCTTCATGGATGAATTGTTTTTTGCTGTCGCTTGAATAACCTTGTTGACGCTTGTTTCTAATTCGTCGAATGAACAAGTAATGCCTTCCGCCAGCATCACTTGCGTGAGTTCTTTAACTATAGAACTCAAAATATCGTTAAACCTTTGGTCTGCAAGCTCTCCATTTTTGATTTGTTCTAGCCCTGTTAGTGGGTTGATGGCGCAGTTGATGGCGAGTTTGGTCCATAGTGCTGTCTTGATCTCTGTATTCCAATTTACGCTCGGTAGGGCGTGTTCTAACACATCAACCAAAAAAGTGCACTGTTGCCCCTTGAGGTTAAAAGCACCCAATTGAGTTTGTCCGAACCCTGTATGAGAAACATTATTCTTGTCGGGTTTGAATGCCGCTTGTGTGGTTGTAGCCAATACTACTGGGTGGGCATCAATGTGAGTTGCTATCTGAGCGACCGCCCCCATACCGTTGTGCATGAACATGAGAATGGTGTCAGAGTCTAGGTATTGAAGTAACGGAGTGGTGGCTTCTTCTACTTGCCAAGCTTTGACCGTGAAGATCACTAGGTCACTTTCTGATAGCTTCTCGATCTTGTTGTTACTGAAGGAAAATGAAGCTTGTCCATCAAGTGATAAGTCAATTGCGTGATCCGTGCAACGACTCCACAAAGCCACATTATGACCAGCTTGAAGTAGTTTTATCGCCCATAAAGAGCCGATAGCCCCAGGGCCAACAATAGTGATGTTCACAGCAATACCGATATAAGAAAGTGATGCTGCAAGGATAGCGAGGCATTAAATGAAAGCAATAAAAAATGGCACCCGAGGGTGCCATTTTGGAAACTTTATTAGAAGTTCGATTAGAACTTGTAAGTTACAGCGAAGTAGTGACCTACGCCTGAAGTAGAGAATTCACCAATTTGTGGTTTATTCGGATTCATTAGAGCACCATCTCTTAGACCGTATACATCTTGGTATAATTTAAGACCGTAACCTACAGCAAATTGGTCATTGTGCCAGTAAATACCATTGAACATAGATCCGCCGTTGCTCGACTGGTTGTATGAACTATCACGACCAAACTCGTAATCGATGTAACCTTGGTAAGCAATGAATGAACCGTTATCGAAGTTTACGAATGGCTTAAACCAGTTTGTAGAAAATTGGTAACCGTTCCAGTCTTTCGCATTTAGATCGTACGTAGCGTAAAGGTTGAATTGCATTTTACCAAACCAAGGTACCATTACGTCTGAACCGATACCTGTTTTAGTTGCGTAACCACCGTCAGCTTTGCCATCGATAGTTGTGTAGTTTGCAACGTATAGTTCTTGTACTGGACCAAAAGAAAGGTCTTTACCAGTCAGACCATCGATAGACATACGAGGCGCAAATTTAACAAACAGTTGATCGTCATTTGCTTTATCACTGCCACTATCGTTAGTTAGGTTGAATACATCAATGTAACCGTAAAGATCGAAGATACCAGAGCGTCCACCAAACTCCATTTCAAGATAAGTATGATCTTTGTCTTGAGGCTTCTCATCGATAGTGTGCATGATATTAAACTGCATCCAGTTGTAATCATTCTTGTGAGTATCGCCGTCAGAATAATCAGCCGCCATTACTGGAGCAGAAGCTGCTGCAAGTAGGCCAAGAGTTAAAAGTGATTTACGCATAATGGAACTCTCTATGTTTGAAATAAGTAACCCGCTAATCCGTGCGTGTTTATATGTCCGAATGCCGAGCATAATAGCGATTTTGTTCTCAAATAAAAGTGAGACAGAGTGAAAACTATGATTATTATGGTGAGCGCGATCACACTAACGATCTAAATGATGGAACTTTAAAGTTGCTATGCATCTTGATGAATCCCTACTTCTATTGATTTTGTGAAATTCGATTATTTTGTGTATAAATTGGTGAAATACCGCTCTAAGCAAACGATTCTACCAAAAATCGTGACATGCATATCAAAATCAACAGTATTTCTTTCTAAGCGTTTTCTCGTAAAAAACACCTCACTCAGCGAACGTTTCGATCCTGCCTTTGATCCATTTCCAAGCAACTCCGTACTGAAGTTTGAATCAATTGATGAACAATTCATGTGATGACTAACCTGACTTTTAACTCTGGTTGTTTTTTCATCGCTGACAATATTGAGACCGTTCATTGCACCAATTTTGAGGCAACATTTAAAGATCTGCTCCTGAGCTTATCTTCTGTGTGACGAACTGGTCGAACTTTTTGGAGAGAAGACCAATGAAATACTCACCTATACTCGCTGTAGCGATGTCAGCCCTATTCATTGTAGGGTGTAATGATGACGATCAACCTACAACCCAGCTGCAAGCTGTTCACGCATCGCCAGATGCTCCACTAGCTAATGTGTTAGTTAATAGTCAGGCTCGTTGGACTGGGGTTGATTATGCTCAGGCGTCGGGTTACGCCTCGGTCAATCAAGGCCAGACAACTCTTCAGGTCGATGTTCAACTCCCTGGAGATGGTGTGGCGACAGTGATTCCACCAAGCCAGTTCAATTTAAGCGGTGATTTAGATTACACGGTGATGGTGGTCGGTGACGCTGACGGTTCCAACAACCCAGTTGAGGCTCTCGTTGTGACCCGACCTGCAGCAGGAACGGCGACGAGTTCGAGTTTGGATGTGCAAGTTGTTCACGCGGCAACTGGAGTTGGTGATGTGAATCTATACGTTACAGCACCGAATGATCCTCTAGGCGCACCGATTGGAACTTTGGGATACAAAGGATTTACAGATGTGCTCAATATTCCTGCTGGTCAATATCGTGTGAGATTAGAAACCGTGAGTGGAAGTGCTATTGCTTTTGACTCTGGAGAAATCACTCTGTCTGGCGGTAGCGAGTTAACCATTGCGGCAGTCCCAAGAGCGGATTCAACCAGTACGTCTCCGGTGAAGCTGATGGTAATGGATGGCAAAGGTTCATCTATAATTTACGACATGGCAGAATCTGCAGAAGTGAGAGTAGGGCATTTAGTTGATGGTGCACCCTCTGTGGATGTGTTTGTAAACTCGGCTAAGTTTGCTCCTCTTGATGCTCTAATGTTTAAAGAAGTTCGTGGCTTCTTAGATTTGGCAGCAGGCAGTTACGATATCGATATTTATGAAACAGCAACCACCTCTCCAACATTCATTGATGTTGACGGTTTAGCGGTGTTTGCCGGAATGGATTACAGCATCTATGCCGTGGGGACGGTAAGTCCTCTCAATTTGGAAGCGCTAGTTGTTCCAGAAAATCGACGCTCTGTTGCAACCAGTGCAGTATTGAACATTACTCATGCTGCAGCTAATCCAATTGCAGCTTCGGTTGATATTTATTTAACCGAGAACGTGGGAATTTCTGGAAGTACTCCTGCGTTGAGTAATGTGAAATTCAAAGATTTCGCGAATGGTATTTATGTAGCTGCGGGAACTTACTATGTGACGATTACGGTGGCTGGCGATCCATCTACTGTTGCTATTGACTCCGCGCCTGCGACCTTAGTTAACGGTGTTGTGTATCAAGTAGTGGCGATTGATGATTCGATGGGAACAGGATTTAACTTAATAGTAAGTGAAACCACAGATTAATCCGTTAAGCGTCTGCAAATAGAAAAGAGAAGAGGGTAGCTCAATGCTCCCCTCTTCTCTTTTGCTTTCTTTTATTCGTGGTTGTTTTTCGCTTTTTCTAATAAATCAGTGAAAAAGTGGCGTAGCGAATAGAGCATGATCAAACTCGGAATCACCATTAATGACGTCAGTATAAAGAAGGTTGACCAATCATTTAGGTAATCGACGAGCTCGCCACTGAATGAAGCCAGTGTTGTTCTACCGAAATTGCCTAAGGATGCTAATAAGGCATATTGCGTCGCTGAGAAAGCTTGACCAGTCAGTAAGGTTAAGAAAGAGACAAATGCTACCGTCGAAAAGGCGGTTGTGAAGTTGTCGACAATGATAGTTGCCAAGAACAGAGTTTCACTAGGGCCTGCCTGAGCGATCCACGCAAACATTAGGTTGCTGGCTGCCATTGCGATGCCACCAATCATTAGCCCGCGTACAATACCGAATTTCACATTGAAGATACTGCCTAGCAAGGTGAAGAATATCGTCGCGCCCCAACCGATTAACTTAGAGTAGTGGCCAATCTGTTCATTGCTAAAGCCTATCTCTTTATAGAAGGTGATAGACATTCTACCCAAGAAGGCTTCACCTATCTTAAATAGGAACACAAACAGTAGAAGGGTGATGGCAACTTGAACTCCGTTTCGTTTGAAGAAATCATAAAACGGTTCTAGCACTGTAACGCTGAACCAAGCGACGACTTTTGAACCCACAACTCTGTTGTGACGTTGTTGTGCTTGCTCTTGTAATGCTTCACGTTGTGTATTGGGTTCTCCGACAAAAAGAGTAAACAGCATTAACACGACAACCACACCAGCCATGCCGTAATACACACCATTCCAACCGATTGAGTCAGCATTGATAAAAGCAAGATAACCTGGAAGAGAATAGCCAGTCCACCATCCCATCACGGCCATTGCGGATGCTTGTGGCAACTTTGATGCTTCCGATTTTGGAAATGAATCAATACGGAAGGCATCTATTGCGACATCTTGAGTTGCTGATGCGATAGCTATTCCGAGAGCAAGCATAGAGGTGAACATCAAGTCATTGGCTGGGTTTACTCCAGCAATGAACAGGGTACAGATCAATACCAAGCTTTGGCACAAGAATATCCAACTGCGTCGTTGGCCTAGTATCGCGTGTAAAACTGGCAGTTTGACTCGGTCTACCAACGGTGCCCATAAAAAGTTAATAGCATAGACAGCAAACACACTGCCGAAATAACCGATCGCAGCACGAGTTAAACCGGCATCTTTTAGCCAACCAGACATGTTGGATCCAATCAGAACCCATGGGAAGCCACTCGAACAACCGAGCATAAACACCCAAAGTAGACGTTTGTCTAAGTAGCTGCGGAAAGTTTGCATCCAAGAAAGAGAGGGGGTGCCTGATGACATGGGGCGTCCTTGTATAGAAAACGCCCTTAAGAATAAGGGCGTTACATTGGATTACTTAAGAAGGGTCACTTTAGTGATGACGATTGGGTCGACAGGAATGTCTGACATGCGGCCCATTCGCTTGGTTGGAATTGTTGCCATCTTCTGAACAACGTCAAAACCATCGGTTACTTTACCAAACACAGCGTAACCAGGATTACCGCCTTTCGCGTTTAAGAAATCGTTGTCTGCAAAGTTAATGAAGAACTGGCGAGTTGCAGAATCTGGTGCATTGGTGCGAGCCATTGCGATCGTTGCAGTATCATTCTTCAGGCCATTGCTGCCTTCATTTTTGATAGGCGCATAAGTTGCTAATTGCTTCATATCTTGATCGAAGCCACCACCCTGAGCCATAAAGCCCGGGATCACACGGTGAAACTGAGTGCCTTCGTAGCTACCGTCAGCAACATATTTCAGAAAGTTATCAACACTAACCGGTGCTTGCTCTTGGTTTAGCTCGATAGTGAAGCCGCCTAATGTTGTTTCTACGTTCACTTTAGGACCAGCCCAAACGCTCACGCTCACCAGCATCAATGAGATAGAAGATAGAATGCGCCCCATTAGAAACGTTTCTTCATGTAAGTTTGCAGCTCTTGGTCATTGGCAATCTCTTTAAGAACTAAGTCGATAACATCGTTTAGTACCATTGCGATATCGTCATTTGATGCACTTAATGCGCCTGTACGAGTTGCTGTACCATTGAATGTCTTAACTAGCTTGCCTTCAGGCGTTTCAGCGGTTACTTCAAGTGTTACTTTACCATCCATTTGGTTTTCCATGATGGTGTGCTTGACGGTAACAAGCGCTTCTTGAATCTCTAAAACAATTGAGTTTTCACTGTTTACGCTTGCACGAAAACCTTGAGACTCCAATTGTTGAGCAATAGCGTTTTCTAGAGAAATACGCATGTTTTGCTTAGCGTGAATTGGCTGAATGTTTGAACGGCCACTATCAACCAATGCAACATATTGAGCGGCACGAACATCTTTACTGGTTAGTGTGTATGTTTTGCCTTGTACAAGGTTGCTTGAGCTTAGTGAAGCTTCTGGCATTACGTTGATCTGTTCTTGCTGAGGGGCTGAACATGCTGTCAAAGCCAAAATAGAAGCAGCCAAAATCAGTTTTTTCATTCCTTTATCCTTTCTAAATTCACACCAGGAGCTCGGTATCTTAAATTCTTGTGACGTCATTTCTGCTTATTTATTAAAATTCGCAGGTTCTCTTGTTGCTTGTAATATCTCAAATTTCTGGTTTAGTTCAAGCGTTTCAACGTTTGCTTCACCAAATAGTCTTGCTAGTTTGACATCGTATCCGAGGTGTCGGTTACCAATAACAATTAATTTGCCTCCGTTGCTAAGAACATGCTTTGCATCACAGAACATTTGCCACGCAATGTGATCTGTAATCGCTTGTTGTTGGTGGAACGGAGGGTTACACATAACTAAGTAAGTGCTGTTTTTCTTAAAACCATCTAAACAGTTATTGGCGATGAACTGGAAATTACCTTCTTCGCCAAGGTTATCCTTAATATTTTGGCGCGCTGATTCCACTGCCATAAAGCTTTCATCAACACAGGTGATACGCGCTTGTGGGTTTAATTGCCCAGCTTTTACACTCAATACACCGTTGCCACAACCTAGGTCGATAATATGACGCAGTTCAGGATCTTGAGGGATGTGCTCTAGCATATAGCGAGCGCCTTGATCGAGTGCCTCGCCTGAGTAAACGTTCGGTAAATTTTTCAGGCGAATATCTTCACCGTCTACATCCCATTCAACAAAAGGCTCGACCGTTTGAATCGGCTGACAATTAGGTGAAGAGATAACCAAGCGATGTTTCTTCTTCGCTAGAGAAGTTTTGGTTTCACCTAGGTATTTTTCGAAAATATTAAGTGTAGATGTGTGGATGTCTTTTACTTTGTTTACACCGATGACTTGGCAGCCTTCTGGCAACGCTTGGCGTAGTTGGCTCAATTGCCATACTAGATGACGGTTTGTTTTCGGTAGTTGCATGATCACAAGATCGATACCGTGTGGGATATCATCCATCGTATTCAGGAAGTTCACACGGTTACTTTGATTGCGCTGCAAGTTTTTTAGCGCACCGCGATGAGAGATAAACGAGTCGCTCATCATGGTGACATCATGATCTTTAGAGAACCATGCTGACAGGGCACCAAAGCTATCGTTCATGATCAGGATGTGTTTGCCAGGTTCCAGATTCATCTCTTCAACGTGACTAATAATGTATTCGTCGCCCGCATCCCAAGCTTGAAGGGTTTCATTTGAACGGTTGGGGAAACGATGTAAGGTCAAAGTTCTATCGAGAAGAGTAAGTTCGGTTTTCATAGCTTGAGATACTTATGTAAGAAATAACAAAGATATTGTCTCAAATGCAGCCTGAACAAGATAGAAAAAACTCAACCAAACCTAAGTCGTTCGTTATGAAATAGTCAGACAGTCGACCAGTTAGGGTTTATACTTCCCCCACAGATAATGCCAATACGTTATTAAGGAATCATAATGATCCAAGAAGTTATCGAAACAAAATTGCACAATGAGTTTTCACCAAGTCATTTAAACGTGGTCAATGAGAGCTACATGCACAATGTTCCGGCTGGTTCTGAGAGTCATTTTAAAGTGATTGTTGTCAGCGATGCGTTTGAAGGTTTGCGCCTTATTGGTCGTCATCGAGCGGTAAATAGAGCACTCTCAGAAGAGCTAGCGAATAATATTCACGCACTATCTATTCACACTTATACAAAAGATGAATGGATGAAGCAACTCGATAACGTGCCAGACAGCCCTATGTGTATGGGCGGTGGTAAGTAATAAAACTAACTGATAGAAGAGGTGGCGACGCTGCCTTATTTATCGCCAGGCTGATGTGTTTTTAGGGTTTATATCACTCAAATTGATGTCAAATTAGGCGTCTTTAAATACCCACAATGAGTAATGTTTTTATTAACAGTGTTTCAACATAACTCGTAAAATATTAGTTTGTGACAGAGTATTAATCTCTTGTTTAAAACACGATTCAAAAGCCATTTTATCTGTGCGGCTCGTCAAATTTATACATATTTGAGAGTCCATATGCTTCAAATCTCACCAAATTAAGGCCGTATTCAAGTTATTGGTCATGGCATCAAGTTGTCAAAAAATGCTAGAATACGGCACCTGATAAATCTCACATAATCTTTGTGATGAGTTTATTAATGTAATGTTGCGATTTTGGTATCTCGAATTTACCAAAACCGGACACTGTAATGTCGTGTCTAAGGGCGATTTTAAAACGTCCCGAATTTACGCAATTAAAAGAATCTTTTTCCCGATAAAGTAGTGCAAGTGCGTATGATTACAATAAAGAAGGGTTTGGATCTTCCTATCGCAGGAACTCCATCCCAGGTGATTAATGATGGTAAGTCCATCACTAAAGTCGCCTTGCTTGGCGAAGAGTACGTTGGTATGCGTCCTACGATGCATGCTCGCGTTGGTGATGAAGTGAAGAAAGGCCAAGTTCTTTTTGCAGATAAAAAGACCCCAGGTGTTGTATTTACTTCTCCAGCAAGCGGTAAAGTTATTGAAGTGAACCGTGGTGCTAAGCGTGTTCTTCAATCAGTAGTGATTGAAGTAGCAGGCAATGAGCAAATCACGTTCAATAGCTATGAAGCTAACCAACTAGTAAGTCTTGACCGTGAAACGGTTAAAACTCAGTTAGTTGAGTCTGGCGCATGGACCGCTTTGCGAACTCGTCCGTTCAGCAAGGTTCCAGCAGTTGATTCTGAAACTCAGGCTATTTTCGTTACTGCTATGGATACTAATCCGCTAGCAGCTGAGCCAGAATTAATCATTAACGAGCAGTCTGATGCTTTCGTTGCTGGTTTAGATCTTCTTTCAACTCTGACTAACGGTAAAGTGTACGTTTGTAAAAAAGGTACTAGCTTACCTCGTTCAGCTCAGTCTAACGTTGAAGAACATGTTTTTGATGGCCCACACCCTGCAGGTCTTGCAGGCACGCATATGCATTACCTATATCCGGTAAATGCACAAAATGTAGCGTGGAGCATTAACTACCAAGATGTTATCGCATTCGGTAAGCTTTTCCTTACTGGTGAGATTTACTCTGAGCGTGTTGTTTCTCTGGCTGGTCCAGTGGTGAATAACCCACGTCTAGTTCGTACTCAAATTGGTGCTAGCCTTGAAGAGTTGACAGACAGCGAGTTAATGCCAGGCGAAGTTCGTGTGATTTCTGGTTCTGTACTTACGGGTACTGAAGCAACAGGTCCACATGCTTTCCTTGGTCGTTACCATCAGCAAGTTTCTGTTCTACGTGAAGGTCGTGATAAAGAGCTATTCGGCTGGGCTATGCCTGGTAAGAACAAGTTCTCTGTTACTCGTTCATTCCTTGGTCACCTGTTTAAAGGTCAGTTGTTCAACATGACAACGACGACAAACGGTAGTGA
This sequence comes from Vibrio sp. 10N.222.49.A3, assembly GCF_041475145.1. NCBI lineage: Bacteria > Pseudomonadati > Pseudomonadota > Gammaproteobacteria > Vibrionales > Vibrionaceae > Vibrio > Vibrio sp. 10N.222.49.A3. The sequence continues at coordinate 36,330 of NZ_JBFRVM010000079.1, read as the reverse complement.
CCGCTCAATGGTTCCAATTGGTAACTACGAGCGCGTAATGCCTCTAGATATGGAACCTACATTGCTGCTTCGTGATCTATGTGCAGGCGACATTGATAGTGCTCAAGCACTTGGTGCGCTAGAACTAGACGAAGAAGATGTAGCATTGTGTACCTTTGTATGTCCAGGTAAGTACGAGTACGGTCAACTACTTCGTGAATGCCTAGATACGATTGAGAAGGAAGGGTAATTTTCATGGGCCTTAAAAAGTTTCTTGAAGACATCGAGCATCATTTTGAGCCAGGTGGTAAACACGAGAAGTGGTTTGCGCTTTACGAAGCAGCAGCGACAGTGTTTTACACGCCAGGTCTTATCACAAAGAAAAGCTCACACGTTCGTGATAGCGTTGATTTAAAACGTATCATGATCATGGTTTGGTTCGCGGTATTCCCAGCAATGTTCTGGGGTATGTACAACGCGGGTGGCCAAGCTATCGCTGCACTTAACCATATGTACGCAGGCGCTGAACTAGCATCTGTTATCAGTGGTAACTGGCACTACTGGCTAACCGAAATGCTTGGAGCCTCCTTAGGGGCCGATGCTGGTGTTGGCAGCAAGATGCTACTTGGTGCGACATACTTCCTACCTATCTACGCAACGGTATTCATCGTTGGTGGTTTCTGGGAAGTTCTGTTCTGTATGGTGCGTAAGCACGAAGTAAACGAAGGTTTCTTTGTTACTTCTATCTTATTTGCGCTTATCGTTCCGCCAACGCTTCCTCTATGGCAAGCAGCACTAGGTATTACCTTCGGTGTTGTTGTGGCGAAAGAGATCTTCGGTGGTACGGGTCGTAACTTCCTGAACCCTGCACTTGCTGGCCGTGCGTTCCTATTCTTTGCATACCCTGCACAGATTTCAGGTGACGTAGTTTGGACTGCTGCAGATGGTTTCTCTGGTGCAACTGCTCTTAGCCAATGGGCTCAAGGTGGCGGTAGCGCACTAATGAACGTGACATCAGGTGAAGCAATCACTTGGATGGACGCATTCATTGGTAACATCCCAGGTTCTATCGGTGAAGTATCAACTCTAGCACTTATGATTGGTGCAGCGATGATCGTTTACATGCGTATCGCTTCATGGCGCATCATTGCTGGTGTAATGATCGGTATGATTGCTGTGTCTACGCTGTTCAACGTGATCGGTTCTGATACTAACGCAATGTTCAGCATGCCTTGGCATTGGCACCTAGTTCTAGGTGGCTTCGCATTCGGTATGTTCTTCATGGCGACTGACCCAGTATCAGCTTCATTTACCAATAAAGGTAAGTGGTGGTACGGCATCCTAATCGGCGCAATGTGTGTAATGATTCGTGTAGTTAACCCTGCATACCCAGAAGGCATGATGCTTGCGATTCTATTCGCAAACCTATTTGCTCCTCTGTTTGACCACGTTGTAATCGAGAAGAACATTAAGCGGAGACTAGCGCGCTATGGCAAGTAATAACGATAGCATTAAAAAGACGCTGTTTGTTGTTATCGCATTGAGCCTAGTGTGCTCAATCATCGTTTCAACAGCTGCAGTTGTTCTTAAACCTAAGCAGCAAGCTAACGCAGTTCTGGATCAGCAAACTAAGATCCTTGAAGTTGCGGGTATTGAGCTTGCAGGTGATATCCCAGCACTCTACGCAGAGAACATCGAACCTCGTCTAGTTGATTTCGCTACTGGCGATTTTGTTGACGGCGATGCTGCTGCATACGACCAACGTAAAGCGGCAAAAGATCCAGCTCAGTCAATCAAGCTTTCAGCTGAAGATGACATCGCTAAGATCATTCGTCGTGCTAACACGGGTACTGTATACCTAGTGAAAGATGGCGCTGAGACTTCTAAAGTTATCATCCCTGTTCACGGTAACGGCCTTTGGTCAATGATGTACGCATTCGTTGCGGTAGAAACTGATGGCAACACAGTTTCAGGTATCACTTACTACGAGCAAGGTGAAACTCCTGGACTTGGTGGTGAAGTTGAGAACCCAATTTGGCGCGCTCAATTCGTTGGTAAGAAATTATTCGACGAAAACCACAAACCTGCTATTCAGGTTGTTAAAGGTGGCGCTCCTCAAGGTTCTGAGCACGGTGTAGATGGCCTTTCTGGTGCAACACTGACTAGCGTTGGTGTTCAACATACATTTGACTTCTGGTTAGGTGATATGGGCTTTGGTCCGTTCCTAGCAAAAGTTCGTGACGGAGGTCTGAACTAATGTCTAGTGCAAAAGAAATTAAAAAGAGTATCTTAGCGCCTGTGTTGGATAACAACCCAATCGCGCTACAGGTTCTTGGTGTGTGTTCTGCTCTTGCAGTAACCACTAAGCTAGAAACAGCATTTGTTATGACTATCGCGGTAATGTTCGTTACTGCTCTGTCTAACTTCTTCGTTTCTTTAATCCGTAACCACATTCCTAACAGTGTGCGTATCATCGTTCAGATGGCAATTATCGCATCATTAGTAATCGTGGTAGACCAAGTGCTTAAAGCATACCTATACGATATCTCTAAGCAGCTATCTGTATTCGTTGGCCTAATCATTACTAACTGTATTGTAATGGGTCGTGCTGAAGCATTCGCAATGAAGTCTGCGCCAATCCCATCGTTTATCGACGGTCTTGGTAACGGTCTTGGTTACGGTTTCGTTCTTATCACTGTTGGTTTCTTCCGTGAGCTTCTAGGCTCTGGCAAACTATTTGGTATGGAAGTACTACCTCTAGTGAGCAACGGTGGTTGGTATCAGCCAAACGGCTTGATGCTTCTAGCACCTTCAGCATTCTTCCTAATTGGTTTCTTGATTTGGGCAATTCGTGTGTTCAAACCAGAACAAGTAGAAGCGAAGGGGTAAGGTAGTCATGGAACATTATATTAGTCTGCTAGTTAAATCGATTTTCATCGAAAACATGGCGCTTTCTTTCTTCCTAGGTATGTGTACATTCCTAGCGGTTTCTAAGAAAGTTAAAACTTCTTTTGGTCTTGGTGTTGCGGTAGTTGTAGTACTTACAATCGCTGTTCCTGTAAACAACCTTGTTTACACACACATCCTGAAAGAAAACGCGCTTGTTGAAGGTGTCGATTTAAGTTTCCTTAACTTCATCGCATTCATCGGTGTTATCGCGGCACTTGTACAAATCCTAGAGATGGTTTTAGACCGTTTCTTCCCACCTTTGTACAACGCACTAGGTATCTTCCTTCCACTGATCACAGTTAACTGTGCAATCTTTGGTGGTGTATCTTTCATGGTAACTCGTGACTACAACTTTGCTGAATCTGTTGTTTACGGCTTCGGTTCTGGTGTGGGTTGGATGTTAGCTATCGTTGCTCTTGCGGGTATCCGTGAGAAGATGAAGTACTCTGACGTACCTCCAGGTCTTCGTGGCCTTGGTATCACGTTCATTACTGTTGGTCTGATGGCGTTAGGCTTTATGTCTTTCTCTGGTGTTCAACTGTAGGGTAAGCACCCAGTAATAAGGAATAACAAATGCAAAGCATTATTCTTGGCGTAGCGATGTTTACCATTATTGTATTGGCTCTAGTACTAGTGATTCTTTTCGCTAAGTCTAAGCTAGTACCATCAGGTGACATCACTATTGCTGTAAACGGCGACCCTGAAAAGGCGATCGTTACTCAGCCTGGTAGCAAGCTACTTGGTGCCCTAGCTGGCGCTGGTATCTTCGTATCTTCTGCTTGTGGTGGCGGTGGCTCTTGTGGTCAGTGTCGTGTAAAAGTTAAGTCTGGTGGTGGCGACATCCTTCCAACTGAACTTGATCACATCACAAAAGGTGAAGCTCGCGAAGGCGAACGTCTTGCATGTCAAGTTGCTATGAAAACTGACATGGAGATTGAACTAGACGAAGACATCTTTGGTGTGAAGAAGTGGGAATGTACTGTTATCTCTAACGATAACGAAGCTACTTTCATCAAAGAATTGGCTCTAGCTATCCCTGAAGGTGAAGAAGTTCCGTTCCGCGCGGGTGGTTACATTCAGATTGAAGCTGAACCACATCACGTGAAATACGCAGATTACGATATTCCTGAGGAATACCGTGGTGACTGGGATAAGTTCAACTTGTTCCGTTACGAGTCTATCGTTAAAGAGCATTCGATCCGTGCTTACTCTATGGCTTCATACCCAGAAGAGAAAGGCATCATCAAGCTTAACGTGCGTATCGCAACTCCGCCGCCAAACAACCCTGACGTAGCTCCTGGTGTGATGTCTTCATACATCTGGTCTCTTAAAGAAGGCGACAAATGTACTATTTCTGGTCCATTTGGTGAGTTCTTTGCTAAAGACACAGACAATGAAATGGTATTCATCGGTGGTGGTGCAGGTATGGCGCCAATGCGTTCACATATCTTCGACCAACTTAAGCGTCTTAACTCTACTCGTAAGATGTCTTACTGGTACGGTGCACGTTCTAAGCGTGAGATGTTCTACATTGAAGACTTCGACGGCCTAGCGGCTGCAAACGAAAACTTCGTGTGGCATTGTGCTCTGTCTGATCCTCAACCTGAGGACAACTGGGACGGTTACACTGGTTTCATCCACAACGTATTGTACGAAAACTACCTGAAGGATCACGAAGCTCCTGAAGACTGTGAGTACTACATGTGTGGTCCACCAATGATGAACGCGGCTGTGATCGGCATGCTGAAAGATCTTGGTGTAGAAGATGAAAACATCCTACTAGATGACTTCGGTGGTTAATCCATTTAAGTGATTGATATTATGGCTGACTCTTACGAGTCAGCCATTTGTTTTTCTAAGACTACTCGTGACAACAAACTGGCTTATATAAGAAAGAGTAAGGCATTTAAAATACCTATTTTTCACTCTTATTTTTCCTTATATAAATCCTCAACATTAGACAGGAGTAAGCAAGTGAGAATTTGGCTTGTTGCATTAACTTCTTTGATTTTTCTTGCGGGCTGTGAGCAGGCAAGAGAGCAAGTACATTTAAGTGGTCCGACAATGGGGACCAGTTATAACATTAAGTACATCAATGGCGATGAATTTCCTGAGTCTAAAGAAGTTCATACCGAGATCGATCGTCTACTTGAAGAAGTTAATGATCAAATGTCGACTTACCGTGAAGATTCAGAGCTGAGCCGTTTCAACCAACACAAAGGTGCGGACGCATTCGAAGTATCTGAACAAACCGCTATCGTTGTGAAAGAAGCGATTCGTTTGAACGGTCTTACTGAAGGTGCGTTGGATGTGACGGTTGGTCCATTAGTTAACTTGTGGGGTTTTGGTCCAGAAGCACGTCCTGAAGTGGTTCCATCAGACGAAGAGCTTGCGGCTCGTAAGGCTAAGATTGGTATTCACCACTTAAGCGTTGAAGGTAATAAGCTAAGCAAAGATTTGCCTAACTTGTATGTTGACCTTTCGACTATCGCAAAAGGTTGGGGCGTGGATGTCGTTGCTGACTACCTCGATTCAATTGGCATTCATAACTACATGGTAGAAGTGGGCGGTGAAATCCGTTTGAAGGGCTTAAACCGTGAAAGTGTGGGTTGGCGTATCGCCATCGAGAAGCCAAGTGTTGACGAGCGCAACATTCAAGAGATCATCGAGCCTGGTGATATGGCGATCGCAACGTCTGGCGACTACCGAAACTATTTTGAGCGTGATGGTGTTCGTTATTCACACATCATCAACCCAGAAACAGGTAAGCCGCTTCATCACAAAGTGGTTTCAGTGACTGTTTTAAACCCGTCTTCAATGACTGCAGACGGTTTATCTACTGGCCTTATGGTCTTAGGTGAAGAAAAAGGACTGGAAGTCGCAAACCAACATAACATCCCAGTGTTCATGGTGGTAAAAACAGCTGATGGCTTTAAAGAAATTGCTTCAGAAGCATTTAAGCCATACTTAGGTAAATAAGGTAAGCGAGATAATTATGAATACATTTCTGATTACATTTGGTGTTTTTCTTGCAGTAATCGCAGCGATGTCAATTGGCTATATTATCCAAAAGAAAGTTGTGAAAGGTAGCTGTGGTGGCTTAGGTGCTGTTGGTATTGATAAAGTATGTAACTGCCCTGAACCTTGTGATGCGCGTAAAAAACGTGAAGCACGTGAAGCATACCGTGAAGAGAAACTGGCAGAACGTCAACAAAAAGAAGCGGCTTGGAGTAAAGACCGTATCGCTTAATTGGTGACAGTCATAGGGGAATAGAGTTGTCTATGCCCTTAGAATAAGAAGCTCAAGATTATCGTCTTGAGCTTTTTTTGTTTGAGTGAACTGTCTATTTTGGAATGCTAAAAACGGAAACAAAAACGAATTTCTAGTGGTCGATTTACATGTTATTGCGCGCAAAGACCAGTTGGTTCCTACCTTGTTCTTTTGCAGTATAAAGTAGTTCGTCCGCGGCTTTTATTTGCTCATCCAAACTGCCAACTAAGTCGCTTAACCCGATACTCATGCTGACTTTAATCCGTTGTGAGTCATGAATAACTTCTTGGTTTTGTATCGCAATCCTCATTGACTCTAGCGTGTCGACAAATTCTTCAAATGGTCGGCATGATTGAATGCAGAACTCTTCACCGCCGAAACGAACGGCGACATCATCTTTAAAATGATTTTTGATGATCTTTCCGACTTCAATGAGTACCGCATCGCCACCATCATGACCGTAGGTATCATTCACCTTTTTAAAGAAGTCTATATCCATCATGGCGATGCTGCGATGTTCGCAGCCTTTACATGTTTGATTGAATAGATAACGACGGTTCCAAAGCCCGGTCAGAGCATCTTCATTTGCATGACGAAATAGTTCATTGGTGGCCTCTTTCATATCGAGTAGCTGATGAATACGGCAGAAAAACTCTTCTTGGTTAAATGGCTTGTAAAGGAAGTCGTTGGCACCAGCCTTAAGGAAACGAGCTGTCATGGTTCGGTCGTCACTGCCAGATAGCCCAAGAATAGCGAGTTGATTGCGATCATGGTGTACTCGAATGTCACGGGTCATCGAAATGCCATCTTTGTTTGGCATGTCATGATCGGTAACGACGAAAGTGATGTCGGGGTCGTTTTGGAGAAGCTCTAGTGCTTGTTCGCCATCTTCCGCTTGAATCGTTTGAATATATTGGTGCTCAAGAAGTTGCACTACATATCGACGAACAACCGCAGAATCATCAACAACCAAGGCTTTATGATATCGGTTATTTGAGATTCGATTAACCAAAGGAAGCAAATAACTGACTGATGACATGCTGTCTTTGAGGATGTAATCAATCACACCCTTCGCGAGTACTTGTTCTCGAAGTGTGTTGTTGAACATGCCGGTTAGGACTATAATTTTTTGTTGATAGCCGAGTACCAAATCAATGATCTCGCCATCTTGACCATCGGGTAAGCAGTAATCGAGCACCGCGCACAAGAAATCCGTATCTTGTTCTAAGATAGCTTTAGCTTCAGCCACTGATTCAGCCAGCGCAACCTCATAGCCATCATTTTTAAATTGCTGGTACAGGTAGTTTCTGAATGCACGACTATCTTCGACTACTAGTATTTTATCACTCAAAAGTTATCCCTACTTATAGGTTAAATACTCTCTAACAATACTATCAGAATAGTAAGTGGCTAATGAAGTTAAAGCTATTTAGCTGGGCTCCAGATCATTTTAAATCTGAGAATAATTGATTATACTGTTTATAAATACAGTTGTAAGGTTGGGTTATTCCTAGATGTGTAGTGCGGGTGAAGAGAAAGTAAGAAAGATAATCCACGTTGATATGGACTGTTTTTACGCAGCTGTTGAAATGAGAGATAATCCCGCTTACCGAAATCGACCACTTGCAGTAGGGGGGCATGAAAAGCAGCGTGGCGTTTTGAGTACCTGTAATTACGAAGCTCGCAAGTTTGGTATTCGTTCTGCAATGCCGACGGGAAAGGCGCTGCAGCTTTGTCCCAATCTGTTGGTTGTTCCTGGGAGGATGTCGGTCTACGTCGAGATATCGAAAAAGATTCGCGAGATTTTTTCTCGATATACATCCATCATTGAACCCCTGTCTTTAGATGAAGCTTTTCTTGATGTCACGGATTCGACGCTGTGTCGTGGTTCGGCAACACTTATTGCCGAAGCAATTCGTAGCGATATCTGGAATGAACTTAACCTGACCGCTTCTGCTGGTATTGCGCCGATTAAATTTTTGGCGAAGGTGGCCTCGGATCTAAACAAGCCTAATGGTCAGTTTGTTATTCCTCCACAGGATGTTCAATCAGTGATTGATGAGCTGCCACTCGAAAAAATCCCAGGCGTTGGCAAGGTCAGTATTGAAAAGCTCCATCAAGCTGGCTTCTTTACTTGTAAGGACATTAAGGAATCTGACTATCGAGATCTATTGCTCCGGTTTGGCCGTCAAGGCGCATCACTCTGGAAGCGCAGCCATGGTATTGATGACAGAGAAGTTATTATTGAGCGTGAACGAAAATCGGTAGGCGTGGAGCGAACTTTTACTCAGAATATTTCTACTTACGCAGAATGTTGGCAGGTAATTGAAGACAAGCTTTTTCCTGAGCTTGAAGCACGTCTAGAGAAAGCTAGCCCAACTAAAGCTATCATCAAGCAGGGCATTAAGCTCAAGTTTGCCGACTTCCAGCAAACCACTATTGAGCACATACACGCCTCTCTCGATCGAGAGCACTTTAAAGAACTGTTGAGTGAGATACTCAAAAGGCAGCAAGGGCGAGAAATTCGCTTGCTTGGTTTAAGCGTAATGCTACAACCCAAAGACCAGATGCGTCAGTTGAGTTTCTTTTAGGGAAAGGCGCTGAGAGTTTAGATTTAGAGGTGTAGCTGGAAGTGCTAGAGTTTGAATACCGACTAGACTCCACAGCCTAGCCAGCTTCTATATCAATACGTGATATGCTTTATCTAGGAAGTTGTTTAACTCGCGCTAAGGTATCACTGAATGGTTGTTGCTCTAGCTTTCCGTATCCAACCATTTTGCTGGCTTTAAGCTTGGTTGAAAGTGGAGTCGCGATTCCGCATAGAAAACGAGTAATGGCTTCGTCGGTGATCAATTGTTGACTCTTAGATATAAATTCATGAATCCATGTCATTACGGTTTCGTCGTCAACGGGTTCAACATCGACGGTTGGTAAAATTGCCACTTTACCACGGCATACAGAGCAATGACCGCAGTTTGTTGGTGCCTTATCATCGGCAAAGTAACTCGCTAGGCGTGAGCTTAGGCAGGTATCAGCCTCAAAGAAGCTCAGCATTTGGTTTAGGCGGTTTATCTCACTGTTCTCTTTTGCCTTAAACAATTCAGTTAGACGTTCCGATAACTGCATCATGTCTTCAGTGGTGTTGTGGATCGCATACACATCTGTGATCTGCTTACTTTCCAACTCAATCCAACCTTGTTCATTGAAATAATCGATTGCCGCAATCACACGCTGACGATCGGTCTGGAAGTGTGTCCACAGTGCGTCGAAGTCGACTTGGCACCATACTCTTGCTTGAGGAGAGCATTGGAAAATCGCTTCCACAAAATGACGACGTTCGCCTTGGAATTGCTCGGTAATCTGCTGCTTAGTACGTATGAATTTAAATTTGTAGTCAGCAAAGTAGCTGTATTTAGGCTCAATCACGCCTTCAATTTCGAGATACACCAGTAGCGTTTTAAGTGGTAACTGACGAATGTTGGATTCACGCGATAGTTGGTTGAGCATGATTTCCCATTGGTTTGCGCCAGAAGCAGCAATGTTTTGGTTTTCGTATATTTCTTTTAAGACCGTTTGAATTGATATGTTGTCTGGCGTATCACCAAAAACGAAGTTCTCGAGTGTGCTCAAACCATGTTTGTTAGCCAGTAAAATACATTCAGACGCTTGCCCATCTCGGCCTGCTCTGCCTATCTCTTGCGAGTAGTTTTCGATCGATTTCGGTAAGTCAAAGTGAATCACTCGGCGAATGTTGGACTTATCCACACCCATACCAAAAGCAATGGTTGCCACGATGCAGTTCACGTCATCATTCATGAATTGATATTGAATGGCATCTCGGTTTTCAGGCTTAAGACCGGCATGGTAAGCCATGGCATTAACGCCAGCGTTACGAAGTTGCTGAGCCACCATCTCTGCCGTTTGTTGAAGGGTGACATAAACAATAGTCGGAGCGAGAGAAGCTTGGTTAACGACATTGCACAAGGTTTCTAGCTTGTTGGATTGTTCGCAAGGTTGAATGGACAGGTCGAGGTTTTGACGATAGAAACCCGTAACTACGACGCGCTCCTCATCGATATCAAACTTCGACTTCATATCTTGGATAACCGATGTCGTTGCAGTGGCCGTCAGTAGCAGAACCTGAGGAATATTGAGCTGCTTTTGGTATTGGGGAAGCTTCAGGTAGTCTGGTCTGAAGTTGTGTCCCCATTCTGATATACAGTGTGCTTCATCAACTACGAGCATAGAGATGGGAACTTGGGAGATAAACTGACGAAAGCGTTCGTTCTTCAAGCGCTCAACAGAGATCATTAGGATTTTGGTGTCCCCGTTACGCACGGATTGCATCACCTGTTGTGTGGTTTGTCTGTCTTGGCTTGATTCGATTGCAGCCGCGCTTATTCCCTTACTGTGTAAGAAGCTGAGCTGGTCTTTCATTAAGGCTAACAATGGTGATATCACTAAGGTTAAGTGCGGCAACTCTAATGCTGGCAATTGGTAGCAAAGCGACTTGCCTGAGCCTGTTGGGAATATAGCGGCAGTCGAGTGACCAGATAGAACATTATCAATGACTTGCTTTTGCCCATTACGCAGTGAGTCGAATCCGAATACTTGTTTTAGCTTCTGCTCAATCATTTATGTTCTACCTGAGTTATTAAGTGTCGTATTGATGTTAAAGCGGGCGCCTATTGATGATTGCGTCGCTTGATGAATCAAATGTCTTGCACCTGATTGTACCTAATTCTATTCTGTAGCTCCTATAGAAAAGCACCCCAATAGTATGAATAAGTCTGAGCTTCGCCAAATAATCATAGAGCAACTTGAATCCCGATTACGTATCGCACAATCTGCTACTCAACGCGCTATTGATGCTGCGACCGATGAAGAGACTGTGCCTGAGCATAAGTACGACACTCTGGCTCTAGAAGCTTCGTATCTTGCTCACGGTCAAGCTGTAAGAGTGCAAGAGTGTGAAGATGACATTCAGTGTTATCGTAACTTAGTGCTGCGTGATAGTGAGAGGATTACAGTGAGCAGCTATGTTGTGGTCATTGACGAGCATGATCAATATAAACATTTTTTTATGGGGCCGAGAGTCGGTGGGCTTTCTGTTACGTGGAATAACAATGAAGTTGCTATCGTGACGGAAAATGCACCTTTTGGTCAGGCTCTAATGGGGAAAGAAGTCGGTGATGAGATTGAGTTTAAGGTCGCAGATAAACAGTTTTGCTATGAAGTAATATCTATCGACTAACTGAGTAACGGATATATATAAAACGTTTCTCTGACAAAGAAGCATATACCAAGGGTATAGTAATCTGTCAGATTGATGAGAGGATGTTATGAAAAACAATGTATTTATGAAAAAAAAAATGTTTATGAAGAACAATGTATTAATCGCATCGTTAACAGCGGTAATCTCTGTTGTGAGCCTGCCAACTTTTGCTGCTCAGTGTCGAGTTGATTTGAAAAATGAATTGCGAATCGATGACCAGAAAGTCGAAATCCATCAAGTGAATGGTGATACTGCCGTTTTTGATGGTAACAACGACTTATATATCCATGGTGAGAAGGTTGAGCTTGATGCCGACCAACAAGCGGCGATTGAGAAATACCGCGAAAAAATGAGTGAGTACTTACCAAGAGCGAAACAAATGGCTAACGATGGTTTAGCGTTAGCGAATGATGTTATTGATGACATTGCTGCTAGCCTAGATTCACCGGAATCATTTGATAATGTAAAAGAGTCAATGAAAACCTACTTTGATGAACTGGAAGCTCGTTACTACAAAGATGGCGAGTTAGTGTTACCAGCAGACAGTTTTGATTCGATGGCCAATGGTTGGTCTGAAGATTTCGAGAAGGCTAAGGAGATCTTTAACCAAGAATTTATCTCTAGCGCTTTTAATGCGATGTCAGAAAAAATGAAACAAGATGGTGGCTTAAATCTTACTGAATTGGCTGACAGCATGGCTGCATTAAAGCTTAAAGTTGAAGAGCGCATGAAAGAACATGCTCAACAAGTGCAAGAGGAAGCGAATGAGTTCTGTGATTCTCTTGATGAGATGGCAGAACAAGAGCAACAGCTGCATGAAATCATTCCGAACCTAAAAGACTATCAAGTCTTCACGATCTAATCTGAATCTAACTATAAGTCACAAGAGCACTATTTGGTGCTCTTTTTGTTCGTATAAATTTAACAATACGACGAGTAATTATCTCAATTCAATCCATTGTCTCTCTAGTCCTTAACCTTGCTTTACTGCTTTTCGGTAAACGATAAGGCCAGTTATTTGTTAATTTAATGGTTCTAAATAGCGTATTTGTTGTAAAAATCAGAAGATTGCTCATTTATTAGTTGTGCCTATCATTGCTTTTGATTACTGTACTCCTCAACTAGTTCACTGATTTTTAATGCGGGCAATATGGACCAACAATCTTCCTCTTCAAGAGAGCACTTTAGCTCTCGTTTGGGTTTTATTTTAGCAGCGGCGGGTGCAGCTGTTGGCTTAGGTAATATTTGGGGTTTCCCAACCCAAGTCGCCAGTAACGGCGGTGGTGCTTTTCTGCTTGTTTACCTAATTATGATTTTCGTGGTTGCTTTCCCGATGCTGGTGGTTGAGATGGCTATTGGTCGACATGGCCAAGCAAATCCTGTCGATAGCATGCGTTCTTTGACGACGAACCCGTTAGGCAAGAAAGTCGGTGAATTTGTCGGTTGGATTGAGTTGAGTGTTCCAAGTGCAGTGCTAGCGTTTTATAGTATCGTTGGTGGTTGGTTGATCTGCTTCCTAATTGGTGCTGTCGCTGACCTGATTGGTCTAGAGGCTGCTGCTGATTGGTTTAAAGGCTTCAGTGTTGAGCGCAATGTTTTTGGTACCGTCGCATTCTATGTGCTGACTATCTTGATTGTTCAGGGCGGTGTTAAGCAGGGGATCGAGAAATGGTCGACCCGTTTGATGCCTGCGCTATTTGTGTTATTTGGCTTATTGTTTGTTTACATCATGACGCAATCTGGCGCGATGGAAGGCCTAAAACATTACCTTGTTCCAGACTTTGAGAAAGTGTGGGATAGAAAACTGATTCTGGCGGCAATGGGACAGGGCTTCTTCTCGCTCACTATTGGCGGTTGCTCGATGTTGGTTTATGGCTCTTACTTAAGTAAGAAAGAGAACCTGCCAAAAATGGCAATGAACGTTACCTTAGTTGATACCGCGGTTGCTTTTATTGCGGGCTTAGTCGTGATGCCAGCGATGTTTGTTGCGATGCAAAAAGGTGTACAAATCTATGCTGAAGATGGCTCATTACTGAGCTCTGATACCCTATTATTTACAGTTCTGCCTTTGATGTTTGATAGCTTAGGTATGCTGGGTCAGGTCTTCGCAATTGTGTTCTTCTTATTGCTAACTATTGCTGCACTTACTTCGTCGATTTCAATGTTGGAAGCCCCTGTCGCTCTTGTTAGTGAGCGTTTCAAGACCAGACGAACGCCAACAAGTTGGGTAATTGGTGGTGCTATCGCATTGTTCAGTGTGGTGATTGTTTACAACTTTGCTGCGATGTTTGGCATGGTTGCGATGATTGCGACTCAGTACCTTCAACCAGTCGCTGCGCTGATGTTCTGTCTGTTTGGTGGTTGGGTATGGAGCCGAGCGTCAAAAGTGAAAGAGCTTGAGCAAGGTTGTCCTGACTTTCAATTGGGTTGGTTTGGTAAGGTTTGGCCAATGTATGTGAAGTTTGTGTGCCCAATTTTAGTCGCAACGGTTATCTGGGCATCATTTGGCTAGTAGACCATTTAACATCTAGATGATTAGACTTGCAGTTCAAGGCCACTCTTAATGAGTGGCTTTGTTGTTTTTGTATCGAACAAGCTTGTTTTGCTCGATAGAAAAAAGGCGCTGAACATAAAATTCAGCGCCTTTTTATTGTTCGTTAAGCAATCGTGATTACTTAATTTCCATACCTTGTGCTTGCAAGTCTGCATGGTAAGAAGAACGTACAAACGGACCACATGCTGCGTGAGTGAAGCCTAGCTCTAGAGCAATCTCTTTCAACTCATCAAACTCAGAAGGCGGCACGTAACGTTCAACTGGCAAGTGGTGACGGCTTGGTGCTAGGTACTGGCCTAGTGTCAGCATTGTTACGCCATGTTCACGAAGATCTTTCAATACTTGAACGATCTCTTCTTTCGTCTCACCAAGGCCCATCATCACACCTGATTTGGTTGGGATGTTTGGATGCTGCTCTTTGAATTTTCTTAACAGATCAAGAGACCACTTGTAGTTCGCACCTGGACGCGCTTTACGGTATAGACGCGGCGCCGTCTCTAGGTTGTGGTTGAAAACATCTGGTGGATTGTCTTTCATTAGTTCAAGCGCAACGTCCATACGACCACGGAAGTCCGGAACCAGTGTTTCGATACGAATGTTTGGGTTTTGCTCGCGAATTTCACGGTTACAATCAGCAAAGTGTTGAGCACCGCCATCACGTAAGTCATCGCGGTCCACTGAAGTGATTACAACGTACTTCAGTTTCATGTCTTTAATCGTCTTAGCCAGTTTCTTCGGCTCTTCGGCTTCTGGAGCATTTGGTCGACCATGGGCAACATCACAGAACGGGCAGCGACGAGTACAGATAGCGCCAAGAATCATAAACGTTGCCGTGCCGTGGTTAAAACACTCAGCTAGGTTAGGGCAAGACGCTTCTTCACAAACTGAGTGCAGGTTGTTTTTGCGCATTGCAGATTTGATTTCTTGAATACGATGGCTGTCTGAAGGAAGTTTAATCTTCATCCATGCAGGCTTACGTAAAACTTCTTTCTGTTCAGCAGGCATATTCTTTACGGGAATTAATGCCATTTTGTCAGCGTCACGATATTTAACGCCTTTTTCCATTTGGATTGGTTTGCTCATGATTTTATGCTTCTGCTGTAATGTTACTGGTGGCTTGAATGTCTACTTGGTCATAGCCGAGTAGTTCTACGAGCTCTTGTATTAACTGTTGCTCAACGTTTTCTAGTTCACTTGGACCGCCGAGTTGGCTTACTTGCGCCATTTCCATTCCTTGGTAACCACATGGGTTAATACGTTGGAATGGAGACAAGTCCATATCGACGTTGAGTGCTAACCCGTGGAACGAGCAGCCGCGTCGAATTCGTAATCCAAGTGAACAGATTTTCTTGCCATCGACATAAACACCAGGAGCGTCAGGTCGGGCAGTTGAATCTATATTGTAAGCTTTCAGAGTATTGATTACGAGGTTCTCAATATGAGTAACCAAATCACGCACTCCGAATTTCTTGCGGCGGATGTTTATCAGGAAGTAAGCGACTAACTGACCGGGCCCGTGGTACGTCACTTGGCCACCGCGATCGCTTTGGATCACAGGGATATCACCAGCATTTAATACATGCTCAGCTTTACCTGCTTGTCCTTGAGTGAAAACTGGGTTGTGTTCAACCAACCAAATTTGGTCTACGTCTTCATCCGTGCGTTCGTCTGTGAACTTATGCATGGCTTTCCATACAGGTTCGTAATCCTGACGACCTAATTTTTTTACGATTAGCTTATTTTGCAAAGCGGCACTTCCTCAAGGATTAATAAAGTGAGCGCATTATAAACGCGAAACAGGTTTCTAACTACAGACGGACAGCAAGGTTTTTCAACTTTCTTTGTATTTATTGGAAATTAAGTTGAGCGCTTTGGAAGGGGAGCGAGGGTTTCAAACAAAAACAACGGCAATAAGCCGCTGTTTTTCATGCGTAATCGAAAGTTACAGAACCATACGAACGATTTCGATTTCGCCCAGTTCTTTATATAGCGTTTCTACTTGCTCAATTGAAGTCGCAGTAATATTGATAGAAACAGAGTGGTAGTTACCTTTCGCACTCGGTTTTAGAGTTGGGCTGTAGTCACCAGGAGCATGACGCTGGATCACTTCTAGCACTAGTTCTGTAAGTTCTGGCTTAGCGTAGCCCATAACTTTGTAAGTGAATGAACAAGGGAACTCTAAGAGGTCTTTTAGTTTTGCATCAGAATTGATGTTCATGATTAGCTCCAAAAGGCTAGACTCTCGCAAATTGGCGAAATGTCGATAAAAAGCGTGTTCGGTCAACAGACACGAGTAATAAGGCGGAATATTACGTGTAAATATCACCGAACTCAAGATCAACAAAAGCCGCACATGGCGGCTTTTGTTTCGCTAATGAGCAAATCATGAACCTACTCATTAGGTTAGCTATACAGCAAGCTTAGATTTTGCGTAAAACAAACTGTTGACTGGTTTAGAACAACCCTTTAAACAGCAGTACTAGGTAATCCCACAGGCGGCTAAATAGGCTGCCTTGGTCTACATCTTCAAGTGCAAGTAGTGGGTATTCAGCAACGTCTTCACCGTCGACTTGGTAGAATAGTTTACCCACAACGTCGCCTTTACTGATTGGTGCTTCTAGCTCTTTCTCAAGCACGAAGCTTGCCTTCAGGTTCTTAGCTTGGCCACGAGGCAGAGTAACGAACGTATCTTCGTCGACACCTAGTGCAACCGTGTCCTTGCTACCCATCCAGATTTTTTCTTCAACGAATGTCTCGCCAGCAGTATGTGGTGCCACTGTTTCGAAGAAGCGGAAACCGTAGCTAAGCAGTTTTTTGCTTTCTGTTTTACGAGCGTTCGCATTCTTGGTGCCCATCACAACCGCAACAAGACGCATTTTGCCTTCTGTTGCTGAGCTTACTAGGCTGTAACCTGCGTTGCTCGTGTGGCCAGTTTTAATGCCATCAACGTTCATGCTCTTATCCCATAACAGACCGTTACGGTTATACTGGGTGATGCCGTTGTAAGTGAATTTCTTTTGTGAGTAGATACGGTACTCATCAGGAACGTCGCGAATCAGCGCCTGACCTAGTAGCGCCATATCGTAAGGCGTTGAGTAAAGGTTAGGATTGTCTAGACCGTGCACGTTAGCAAAGTGCGTGTCTTTCATGCCGATAGAGCTCGCCCATGCGTTCATTAAGTCAACAAATGCATCTTCAGAGCCGGCAATATGTTCAGCCATCGCAACACAAGCATCGTTACCTGATTGAATAATGATACCGCGGTTCAGCTCTTCAACTTTAACGGTTGTACCAACTTCAATGAACATCTTAGATGAATCAGGGAAGTTTTTAGCCCAAGCATTTTCACTGATAACAACATCGTCGTTTAGGTTGATGTTGCCACGCTCTAGCTCTTGGCCGACTACGTAGCTCGTCATCATCTTGGTTAAACTTGCTGGAGAAAGTTGAGTGTTCATCTCTTTCTCTGCGAGTACTTTGCCTGAATGGTAATCCATCAGAACAAATCCCTTAGCAGCGATTTGAGGAGCGTCAGGAACAATAATAGGAGCGGCGAATGACGATGTTGCTATCGTTGCAGAAAGTGCAACTGAAGTAGCAAAAATCGATTTAACAAGTTTATTAGATTTAATCATTTTGAATGCAATTATTAGGTGAACTATTCATATATTAACAGAATCACTCTGTCACACCAGAGCGCTGATTACCAGAAGTAACTGTTAGATAAATTAGCGAGTTAGCGTGTGTTTTTTTATATAAGCTGACGGGTAACCCATTAGCTTAACTTGTTCTAATTTTTCTTGAGTCAGAGCATAGTAATGAAATGGGCCAAGCATCAGGCGGTAGTTATCATCATTTGGCTGCAAGAACGTTGCTACAGCTAACTTTTCGCCTAGATCTTTGGCTAACTTCTCGGTTCTATCTTCATGTGGGGAAGTGGCTACTTGAATAATAAATTGAGGTAAAGCCGCCTTTTTATTTGCGTCGGTTGGCATAGCCACAGTGATGACTTCTATCTCAACATTTGCCGTGCCTGTTCTCAATACATCGAGTTTGTATGCCGCGGCATAACTAAGGTCAATGATTCGCCCTTCATGAAATGGGCCTCGGTCATTGATGCGCACAATCGTCGTTTTGTCATTATCGGTATTCGTCACTTTTACATAGCTCGGAATCGGCAATGTTTTGTGTGCCGCAGACATCGAATACATGTCGTAGATCTCGCCATTCGACGTTAAATGACCATGAAATTTCTTACCGTACCAAGAGGCTTTGCCTTTCTCAGTAAACCCTTCTGTCTTCTTTACGATCTTGTAGTCTTCGCCACGCAAAGTGTAATCCGTGTTACCACCTAAACTATAAGGTTCATACTGAGGGTGAGCATCCTCGAGATGCTCTACTGAGATCGGTGCGTCTGGTGCAATGTCTGAATCTATATCGTAGCGGCCTGTTGGTTCTGTCGAAGAACAACCGTTTATAACAACGGCTAGGCTCACTATAGACACTAGTTTTTTTATTGGCAGCTCATTAACCAAAGATGTTTTTATAGGAGTTACTTTAACAGACATCAATTAGGTCGCCTTTGAGAATGCTTTTCTGTGTGTATGGATTGACATTAAAATACCGAAACCGGCCATAAGGGTAACCATCGAGGTACCGCCATAGCTGACCAGAGGTAGAGGGACACCAACCACAGGTAGAATGCCGCTTACCATACCAATGTTTACGAAAATATAGACGAAGAAACTCAGTACGATACTGCCGCCCATCATTCGCCCAAATGCTGTTTGAGCTTGGCTTGCAAGCACTAAGCCACGGCCAATAATGAACAGGTAGATAGCGAGCAAAAACAAAATACCAATCATGCCCCACTCTTCGGCGATGACCGCAAAAATAAAGTCGGTATGGCGCTCTGGAATGAACTCTAGTTGAGATTGAGTACCTTGCAGCCAACCTTTTCCTGATATACCACCAGAGCCAATTGCAATCTTACTTTGGATGATGTGATAGCCTGCACCTAATGGATCTGATTCAGGGTCAAAAAGGGTTCTTACACGAACTTTTTGATATTCACGCATCAAGAAGAACCATAAGATTGGAATAAACCCACCCAGTGCAATCGCGGCACTGGCAATGATCTTCCAACTAATACCTGCCAGGAATATCACGAAGATACCGGATGCTGCGATGAGTATCGATGTGCCTAAATCTGGCTGTTTAGCGATAAGGATAGTAGGTACAAACACCATCACTAATGAGATAGCCAAGGTTTGGAAAGTGGGTGGCAGTGAGCGCTTACCAATAAACCGAGCTAGCATCAAGGGTACTGCAAGCTTCAATAGTTCAGAGGGTTGGAATCGAATAAAGCCGAAGTTTAACCAGCGCTGTGCACCTTTAGAGGCCTCGCCAAAGAACAACACTCCGAGTAGTAGAATAACGCCGCCCGCAAACAGTAGTGGAGCCAAGGTCTCATAAGTACGAGGTGAGATTTGCGCTAAAAAGATCATCACACCTAAAGACAGCACCATACGCATCGCTTGACGATCCATCATCGCAAGGCTCTGTCCGCTTGCGCTGTACATGATCAATAGGGCAAAGCCCATTAAAACCAGAATGCCAAGCAATAGCGGAAGGTCGATATGCAGCCGTTCAAATAGGGCTCTATTTCGTCCAGTTGAAGGATCAAGTTTCATTATTTTATTGGCTCACTTTCATAATCTTCTGCAAGAATAATATGGTCTAAAATTCTTCTTACAACTGGGCCACCATTTGATGAACCACCACCGGCATTCTCCAAAACGATAGTTACGACCGCTTCAGGATCTTCAAAAGGCGCATAACCGGTGAAGAGGGCATGATCGCGTAAATGTTCTGCGATTTCATCTGCGTTGTATTCTTCATCTTCTTTTAGACCGAATACTTGTGCAGTACCTGATTTACCAGCAGTTTGATAAGACATTTTTTGGAATGAGCGTCTTGCTGTGCCTTTCTTTCCGTGGTTTACCAATCTCATGCCTTCTTGCGCGATATCCCAGTATCTCTGCTTAACACCAGTTACGGGAGGATACGTTTCGATTTCAGATATCGTTTGTTCATTGAACGGTTGACCGTTCTCAATTGTCGCACGCAGTAAATGGGGAGCGGTTACCTCTCCTTCATTGACCAACACTGAAGTCGCTTTTGCAATCTGCATTGGTGTTGCTGTCCAGTAGCCCTGGCCAATACCGACAGGGATGGTGTCACCTTGGTACCAAGGTACACGGTGTCTGGCCATTTTCCAGTCGCGAGTGGGCATATTCGCTTTGCTTTCTTCGTAAATGTCGATGCCAGTGTAATCACCAAAACCGAATAACATCATCCATTTAGATAAGCGATCGATGCCTAAATCAAATGAAATTTGGTAGAAGAAGGTATCAACCGATTCTTCAATGGCTTTCTCTATGTCAACGACACCGTGTCCCCAACGTAACCAGTCGCGGAACGGCTTCGTTTTCGAGTTTGGAATCTTCCAATAGCCCGGGTCATTACGCGTCGTGTTCGGAGTAATTACGCCTTCTTGCAGAGCTGCGACGGCAATGAAGGGTTTGATCGTCGATGCTGGCGGATAAATTCCTAGCGTTGCGCGGTTAACTAAAGGTCGGTCTTTGTCTTGAAGCAGGGCATTATAACCGTTCGAGGAAATACCATGCACAAAGGCATTTGGGTCGTAGCTTGGGCTGGAAACCATGGCTAATACGCCATTGTCTTTCGGGTCGAGAACCACGGCTGAACCACGACGTCCATCAAGCAGTTTATGCACGTATAGCTGAAGTTTGATATCCAAGTTGAGCACGATATCTTTGCCCGGAGCCGAAGGTACAAATTTAAGAGTGCGGATCACTCGTCCACGGCTGTTTACTTCGACTTCTTGATAGCCAGCGGTGCCGTGTAGCATATCTTCGTAATAGCGCTCAATGCCGAGTTTACCGATATCGCGGGTAGCTTGGTAATTGGCGTCTTTCTCTTCACGAACCAAGCGCTGCATATCACGGTCATTGATGCGCGATACGTAGCCAATCACGTGAGTTAACACATCACCATAAGGGTAGAAACGTTTTAGCGTACCTGTCACTTCAACGCCTGGGAACTTATGTTGATTTACAGAAAAGACCGCCACTTGTTCTTCGGTGAGCTGATTTAGAATAGGTACTGATTTGAAGCGACGTGAATTACGACGATCACGATTAAAACGTTCGATACGCTCCGGTGGTATGTCAATTAACGCTTGTAAACGAACAAGCGTATCTTCCATGTTCTTGACTTTTTCTGGGGTGATCTCCAGATTAAAAACAGGCCGGTTTTCTGCAAGAAGTACACCGTTGCGGTCGTAAATTAAACCACGGTTAGGTGCTATTGGAACAACCTTGATGCGATTGTCGTTGGAGCGGGTTTTATAGTCCTGATATTGATTAACTTGGATGTTGTAAAGGTTTACAACCAGCAAGCTCATCATCACTATAATCCCTGCAAACGCAACAAAAGCACGACTAGTAAATAGTCGTGCTTCTGCTTTGTAATCACGAATTTGGCTACGTTTACGTAACATTAACGCTTATTCTCGATGATAAGGGTGGTTAGCAGTGACGCTCCAAGCTCGATATAAGCTTTCAGCCATGATAACGCGTACTAATGGGTGAGGAAGAGTAAGTGCTGACAGAGACCAGCTTTGGTCTGCTGCCGCTTTACATGCTGGTGCTAATCCCTCAGGCCCGCCAATAAGGATAGAAACGTCACGGCCATCCAGCTTCCAACTTTCCAACTGCTCTGCGAGTTGAGGCGTATCCCACTTTCTTCCTGGGATATCGAGTGTGACAATGCGGTTACCTTTTGGAACTGCAGCTAACATTGCTTCGCCTTCTTTTTGAAGAATACGTGCAATATCGGCATTTTTACCGCGTTTTCCCGCAGTGATTTCAATGAGTTCTAATGGCATATCATGAGGGAAGCGGCGTTTATATTCTTTAAAGCCTTCTTCAACCCACTTTGGCATTTTTGTACCAACTGCGATTAACTGGATCTTCAAAGCTTAGCCCCAAAGTTTTTCTAGTTGGTACAGCTCACGATGCTCTTCTTGCATAACGTGAAGCATGCTTGTGCCCATGTCTAGAACAACCCATTCACCTTCTTTTTGGCCGTCCATGCCAAGGGGATTCATGCCAGCCTTGCGCACTTCATCAGCAACGTGCTGTGCAATAGAGGCAACATGGCGCTTAGATGTACCAGTACAAACAATCATGTAGTCAGTAACACTTGATTTGCCTTCTACATCGATAGTCACAATCGATTCTGCTTTCATGTCGTCGGCTTTGTCTGCAAGAAAATCTTTTAGTTCTTCACGTAACACGGGGTGTTCCTTTAATCTGAGTTTAGCTTTTTAGGGTCTGTTGACCCTAGAATATACCACGCTTTTATGCGTGAGATGGGATTGAAGCTGAAGGGATACAAAACTCTACGCTTAACTGATGAATTAGTGGCCAAGGCGACTGTTCATATTGTGTTTTTGTCATCAATTCTACTTGAGTGAGTAGCGCAAACAGGGAGTGTAATTGAGGTATCGAAACTCTTGTTAGCGCGGCGTTATAAAGAGGTTTTTTGGATTGCCAGATACGGTGCTTTTCAAATACCTGCGCGATTGGCATCTGCTTCATTTGTTGCTGCATTTGTAATAGCAGAGCAAGCTCACGTTGTATGCTGCGCAATAAGATAACGGGTTCGACACCTTCGGCTTCTAACTGACGCAGGATTCGCTGTGCACGATTGCCTTTGCCTGCTAATAACGCATCACTCCAATGGAATGGCGTAAAGTGGTTGTGTCGACTCAGC
Source organism: Vibrio sp. 10N.222.49.A3 (assembly GCF_041475145.1). Lineage (NCBI taxonomy): Bacteria > Pseudomonadati > Pseudomonadota > Gammaproteobacteria > Vibrionales > Vibrionaceae > Vibrio > Vibrio sp. 10N.222.49.A3. The sequence continues at coordinate 13,440 of NZ_JBFRVM010000079.1, read as the reverse complement.
GATTCTTCTAAACGTACTAATGTGAGCTTTCCATCTGGGTATTGGAGAGCCAGTTTTTCTAGGCTTTGGGTGAGGGCAAATAGATTACCCTCATGCCACTGTGCCAACATTTGTATCGCTTCAGGATCCGGTGATAAGCCGATCTGACGACAGCGTGTTTGAACAAACTGAGGTAATCGGCTAACGTCTGGGGTTAGGCAGCTGATCCAGTGGCCTTGATTCGAGAGTGCTTTAAACCACTTAGCGCTTTCTTGAGCTTTAGTGAGCTTGGTACCCACCAAGATCAACAAGATGTCGCTATGAATATGCTCTGAAATTGCGAGCAGCTCTTTTGCTATTGCGGCATTGACCCCAGACTCTGGCAATTCAAGTTCGATGAGCTGACGACTAGAGAATAGGCTCAATGCTTGAGTGCAGTCGTAGACTTGATTCCAGTCGAGACTGCTATCAATAGCAAAGCGGTGGCGTTCTTCGAAGCCTTGCTCTTTGGCTGTCTTTTGAATAGCTTCTCGGCTTTCCTGCAGCAGTAAAGGTTCGTTACCAAAAATTAGGTAAACGTTGCTTAACTGCTTAGCAAGTTGCTCAGATAAACGATCAGCAAAAATACGCATTAAATAAACCTATTGCTCAACCGTTACGCTAGGCTCAGCATCAGGTACTGCACTTGCGTTGTTCTCAACGTCGTCAATTTCGATGTTCTTGATGTTGTACTGTTTTTCAAGCTCTTTTACTTGTACGTTCTCTAGAGATTGTAGTTCCATACTGCCGGCAGCAATGTTTGCTTTCAAACGGGCCATTTGACGAAGGATTTGGCTTGTTGCAAGCTTGCGCATTTCGTCTTCAATCATGTCACGCTCAACCGATTTTGCGAGTGCCGTTAGTGGGTTGTCTAAATAGCTGCGGGTTACGCTGGTTGAGAAGGTTTTGTCGCCTAGCTCTGGTATCGTCACACGATATGAAGCATTGAGCGTCAGTTCTTTTTCTGCCGCTCGAGGGCCAGTATTTTGAGAACCTTGATAAAGAGACAGCGTTCGCTCACCGACGCCCTCGCTAATGATGTGCAGGTTAGGTGTGTTCTCAGCAGGTGGCACAATTTCTACATCATTCATACGCAGCTGGCTTTTCATCATACGTGTAAACGTACTGTATTGGTCGTAACTGGTCACAGAGATCTTGTTGAGCTCTTCTGGCACAGAGTAATCACCGCGCAGGTGAAAACCACAGGCGCTCAGTAGGCTAACGGTTAGAACAACAATAGTAACTTTCAATGAAGATAGTGAATTCAGGCGCATTATTTGATGGCTCTCATGAAGGTAGAATACTTATTTAAAGGCTTTAGTTCGTTTGAGTTGTTAGGCTCAAGCCTAAAGCGCTTAAATAAGTAGACAGGGCTATTAGCTAACCCTGTCTACAGACTGCTTTTGATGAATTAAGTTCGTTAATTCTTCAGTAATTGCACTGTGCTAACGAAATTAGTTAGCAACGATGTTTAGAAGCTTACCAGGTACGAAGATAACTTTACGGATAGTTAAGCCATCTAGGAACTTCTTAGCGTTCTCATCGTTTAGACCAAGTTCACGAACTTGCTCTTCTGTCGCGTCAGCAGCAACCGTTAGTTTTGCTCGTAGCTTACCGTTGATCATTACCACGATAGTCTTCTCGTCTTCAACTAGCGCTTTCTCGTCAAACGTTGGCCATGTTGCTGAGTCTACGTTTGATTCACCAAGCGCAATCCACATTTCGTAAGAGATGTGTGGCGTCATAGGGTAAAGCATACGTACAACTGCTTTTAGTGCTTCATCAAGAATTGCACGATCTTGTACAGACTCTTGAGGCGCTTTCGCTAGCTTGTTCATCAGCTCCATGATCGCAGCGATGGCAGTGTTGAATGTTTGGCGACGGCCGATATCGTCCGTTACTTTCGCGATAGTCTTGTGGATATCACGGCGAAGTGCTTTCTGGTCACCAGATAGCGCAGAAGCGTCAACAGCTTCAGCTGCACCCTTAGCAGAGTGAGCGTGAACCAGTTTCCAAACACGCTTAAGGAAGCGGTTTGCACCTTCAACGCCAGACTCTTGCCACTCAAGTGTCATGTCTGCAGGCGATGCAAACATCATGAATAGACGTACTGTATCAGCGCCGTACTTGTCTACCATCTCTTGTGGGTCGATACCGTTGTTCTTAGACTTAGACATTTTGATCATGCCTGAGTGTTCAACGTCGCGGCCTTGGTTGTCGACTGCTTTTTCAATGCGACCTTTCGCGTCACGGTCGATAGTCACGTCAGTTGGAGCAATCCACTCTTTCGTGCCTTTTTCGTTTGTGTGGAAGAACGCGTCAGCCAGAACCATGCCTTGACATAGTAGTTGCTTGAACGGTTCATCAGATGTCACGTAACCCGCATCACGAAGAAGCTTGTGGAAGAAACGAGAGTAAAGAAGGTGCATACAAGCGTGCTCGATACCACCAACGTATTGGTCCACTGGTAGCCAGTAGTTTGCTTTCTCTGGATCTAGAATGTCATCAGCTTGTGGTGAACAGTAACGAGCGTAGTACCATGAAGACTCCATGAACGTATCGAACGTGTCAGTCTCACGTAGAGCTGGTTCGCCGTTGAATGTTGTTTCAGCCCAAGACTTATCTGCCTTGATTGGGCTAGTCACGCCATCCATTACCACGTCTTCTGGAAGAATAACGGGCAGTTGGTCTGCTGGTACTGGGTGAACTTCACCGTCTTCTGTCGTTACCATTGGGATTGGAGCACCCCAGTAACGTTGACGAGATACACCCCAGTCACGTAGACGGAAGTTTACTGTCTTCTTACCTTTGCCTTCAGCTTCTAGTTTCGCAGCGATTGCATCGAATGCTTCTTGGAACGCAAGACCATCGAATTCACCAGAATCGAACAGGACACCTTTCTCAGTGTAAGCTGCTTCAGACACATCTAGCTCAGAACCGTCTTCAGGTTTGATTACTGGGATGATATCGATGCCGTACTTAGTTGCGAATTCGTAGTCACGCTGATCGTGAGCAGGAACCGCCATTACAGCACCTGTGCCGTAATCCATAAGAACGAAGTTAGCTACGTAAACAGGAACAACACGACCGTTAAGAGGGTGGATAGCCGTTAGGCCAGTATCCATACCTTTCTTTTCCATCGTTGCGAGTTCAGCTTCAGCCACTTTGGTGTTACGACATTCTTCAACGAATGCTGCAAGCTCAGGGTTGTTCTGTGATGCTTTCTCTGCAAGAGGGTGACCTGCAGCGATACCAACGTAAGAAACACCCATCAGTGTGTCTGGGCGAGTTGTATAAACTTCTAGTGGCGCTTCTTCACCGTTAACAGCGAAAGATAGTTCAACACCTTCAGAGCGGCCGATCCAGTTGCGCTGCATGGTCTTAACCATTTCAGGCCAACCTTCAAGGTTGTCTAAATCATCTAGTAGCTCTTGAGCGTACTCAGTGATTTTGATGAACCACTGAGGAATTTTCTTTTGTTCTACCGGAGTATCACAACGCCAGCAGCAACCGTCTTCTACTTGCTCGTTCGCAAGAACCGTTTGGTCGTTTGGACACCAGTTCACAGAAGATGTCTTCTTGTAAACTAGGCCTTGTTCGTAAAGCTTCGTGAAGAACTCTTGTTCCCAACGGTAGTACTCAGGAGTACACGTTGCGAATTCACGTTTCCAGTCGTAACCAAAGCCTAAAAGCTTAAGCTGGTTTTTCATGTATTCGATGTTTTCGTAAGTCCACGGAGCAGGCGCTGTGTTGTTTTTTACAGCTGCGTTTTCTGCAGGTAGGCCGAATGCATCCCAACCGATTGGCTGCATTACGTTTTTGCCTTGTAGACGTTGGAAACGAGATACCACATCACCGATGGTGTAGTTACGCACGTGACCCATATGCAGTCGACCACTTGGGTACGGGAACATAGAAAGACAGTAGAATTTTTCTTTATTTGGGTCTTCACTTACAACGAAAGTCTCGCTGTCATCCCAGTGTTGTTGAACCTTTTGTTCAATCTCTTGCGGGTTATATTGTTCTTGCATCGATGGTATCCGGTTATCTTGGAATTTGTGAGTTCGGTTAGAACAGAATCTTACAGATCGTCATAGAATACCTAAAGGAGCTTAGTACAACAATAGTTATACCCTTCATACTTGCAGTTGCAGCACGGTTGATTGCGTAAATTCAACCAAATTACTTAGGACAGCTATACTTAAGGGTATGAATTGCATTTGTTTGTTAGGAACTGGTCGCTTAACTACGGCCCCGTTCACTAAGATAAAGCTTAGTCATCTTAAGGAGGTCGTTATGCCGAAGAAAAAAGCACTCTATGAAGAAGTCGTCGAAGAGGTGATAGAAACGCTGAAGCATAGCCCTGAAGAGCTTAACAACAAAATCGAAACGTCGGGCAAGTTTGCGAAAGCTGCCAATGACATGACCAAAGATGAGCTATCATTAATCTCGGCCTATGTGAAGTCGGACTTAAAAGAGTTTTCCGAAAGTTATGAAGAGAGTAAAGGTGGTCCATTTTATTTGATGATCACAGACTCTATTTGGCAAGGATTGCTAGATATCACTGATCGCACTAAGGTGGAATGGGTTGAATTGTTCCAAGACTTAGAACATCAAGGGTTGTATCAAGCGGATGAGGTTATCGGGCTCGGGACGCTTGTCTGTGATGAGTGTGGGCATCAAACCGAATACAACCACCCGACCAATATCATTCCATGTATCAAGTGTGGGGCGACAGGGTTTAGCCGTAAAGCACTTAAGCCGTAAACACTTAAGTCGTAAACACTATAGCCATAGCACCATCAACTTTACACCGCAGTAATAAAAAAGGGTTGACCCAATCAGCCAACCCTCAAATCACTTTCTTCGAATTTCTAATCTAGCTCTTTGGCTTTCTAATTACCCAGCTAATCACCAAGCTGAGCATCGCCCAGATATACAGTGGCCAAGTACCAACTGCGTGAAAAGGCGTTTGCCCATCAGTTGAAATGAGATCAGCTTTTAATACGGCCGTTTCAAACTGAGGTATTTGCTTGATGATGTTGCCTTTGTAATCGGTTACTGCCGTCACACCATTGTTGGTCGAGCGAATAACTGGCTTACCAAGCTCCAGAGCACGCATCTGTGCGATTTCCATATGTTGCAGTGGACCAATCGAACGACCAAACCACGCATCGTTAGAGAGCGTTAAAATAAAGTCCGTCTCATCAGTCACGCTTTGTCTAACTTGATCATTAAAGACGATCTCATAACACAACGCAGGTGCTAAGTGACGGCCATTTGCCACGATGTTTGGTTGAACAAAATCGCCACGGCTAAATGATGACATCGGCAAGTTGAAGAACGGTGCCAATGGGCGCAAGATATTTTCAAACGGCACAAACTCACCAAATGGCAATAGGTGATGTTTATGGTAGCGTTCGTCTGGATCGTAGCTGTATTCACCGTATGGATTGACACCGAGAGAAAGAACGCTGTTGTAGTACTTCTTATCTTCAGACTGATTGAGTACGCCAGTGATGATTGAGCTGTTGTTCATCTTCGCTGCGCTATCTAAGTTACGTAAGAAAGATGGAATTTCAACTTCGAATGCTGGAATAGCGGCTTCAGGCCAAATGATGATATCGGCATCCCAGTTTTCTCTACTTAGATCTGTGTACTTCATCATCGTAGGCCAGCGGTGGCTTGGTAGCCATTTACTGTCTTGATCGACGTTGCCTTGTATTAAGACGACTGACGTAGTTTTTTCAGGGTTCGGTGTCACCCAATCGATATTTCGAATGCCAAAACCTGCACTGAATACGATTGCAGGGATGATGCCAACACTCCATGCTTTATTGATAACCATATAAGCGAGTGCAGATGCAGAGACAATGACTGCCAGAGTAATTAACTCGACACCGCCAATCGGTGCAAACGAGCCTAGTGGAGAATCGATTTGGCTGTAGCCAAGCCAAAGCCAAGGAAAGCCCGTCATTACCCAGCCACGTAGCCAATCACTGATTAACCACAATGCAGGAGCTGCGAGGAAAAAGCGGCTTAGGTTATTAGCAGGGAAGTACTTGTTTAAGCTCCAGGTAAATAGGCCTGAATAAACCGCTAGGTAGCCAATGAGCAAAGCCATCAAAAACAGGTTGGCTGCCAGTGGCATGCCGCCAAAATGATCGATGCTGACGTATACCCAGCTGATACCTGTTGCGAATTGGCCTAAACCCCATCCGTAGCCAATCCAAAGCGCACTTTTAGGAGAACGGTTGTGGATCAGTAACAGCAACAAAGCTGGGCTGAGAATAGCAAGAGGCCATATAGAGTATGGAGCGAATGAAAGGGTGGTTATAGCGCCAACAAAAACGGCCGCTAGCGGCCGTAATAGGCGATGAATAAAGGTCTTAGTCATCTAATTTCTGTCATCTCTTTAGAGAGAAGTTGTTATTCTTCGATAGTCGGAAGAGGTTGTTCGTCAGGTATCGTTACCTGTAGCTGAATCACACGACGGTTATCTGCAGACGTAATTTTGAAATGGTAGTTTTCGATTTCTACAATTTCGCCACGAACTGGCAGGTGACCGAGTGCTGTCATAACCATGCCGCCTACCGTATCCACTTCATCGTCACTAAAGGCAGTGTTAAACGTATCGTTGAACTCTTCAATAGTGGTTAAAGCTTTTACAGAGAAGGTATGCTTACTCAGCTTACGAATATCTAGCTCTTCTTCATCGTCGAACTCGTCTTCAATTTCACCAACGATTTCTTCGAGGATATCTTCAATGGTTACCAGGCCAGAAACTCCGCCAAACTCATCGACAACGATAGACATGTGGTAACGCTCTTCTTGGAATTCCTTAAGCAGGCGATCAACTCGCTTACTTTCAGGAACAACCACGACAGGGCGAATCACTTGCTCGATATCAAATGGGGCACTTTCTGAACCCAAATACTTAAGTAGGTCCTTCGCTAATAGAATGCCTTCAACATGGTCTTTGTCTTCACTGATCACTGGGTAGCGAGAGTGTTGAGCATCAGTAATAAGCGCAATCAATGTATCTAAATCATCGGTGCGTTCAACTGTAACCATTTGAGAGCGAGGCAGCATGATATCGCGTACTCGCATCTCTGAAATTTCCATGACACCCTCGAGCATGTCGCGCGTGTCGTGGTCAATGAGGTCATTAATTTCTGAGTCGCGGATTACATCTACGAGCTCTTGGCGATCTTTTACTTCACCTTGAAATAGTTGGCCTAGGCGTTCAAAGAAGGACTTTCTACTCGGACCTTCAGATTTTTTACTTCCCTCAGAAGTGGGGGGGTTACCTTCGTTCATGATTTCTCAAAAAATAACGCTATCAGAAGTGTGATAGCACACGTTACAACTCAGATTCCTGCGAAAATCACAGGTTCGATGAGTTATTGTTTCTCTGCAACCTACTTTACTAGAATCGATTTACTTTTCTAGAATATACGGGTCTTCAAACCCCATAGTTTGCATGATTTCTGTTTCGAGTGACTCCATCTCTTCAGCTTCATCATCTTCGATATGATCATAACCTAGCAGATGCAGACTGCCATGTACAACCATATGAGCCCAGTGTGCTAGCAGAGGCTTACTTTGCTCTTCTGCTTCTTTTTCGACAACTTGGCGGCAAATAATGAGGTCACCCAGTAGATCTAATTCCACTCCTGGTGGTGCTTCAAATGGGAAAGACAGCACGTTAGTTGGCTTATCTTTTCCACGATAGTCATGATTGAGCTGGTGGCTTTCTTGTGTATCAACAATACGAACCGTCAACTCGGCACTCTCTTGAAACTGAGGGATTGTCTTATCCAACCAAAGCTGAATATCTTGCTCGGTTGGAAGACCTTGCTCATTTTCGACCGCTATTTGCAGGTCTAGTTCAATAGACATCTATTTATCACCTTGCTCTGCAATGACAGAACTATTTTGTGTTGCTAATTGTGTCGTAACAACTTGCTGAGCCTCAAGAAGTTTGGCCTCGCGTTCTTCACGCTTACGTTGTTCAAACTCTTTGCGCTCTTTCTGGTCTTTTGCTTCCCACTTCTCGTACGCGTTGACGATACGAGCAACGACAGGGTGACGAACCACGTCTTCAGACATGAAGAAGTTAAAGCTAATATCATCCACTTCACTGAGCACTTCAGTTGCGTGGCGTAGGCCTGATTTTGCACCACGAGGTAAATCGATTTGTGTAATATCACCTGTGATCACAGCGCGTGAGTTAAAACCGATACGGGTTAAGAACATTTTCATCTGTTCTACCGTGGTGTTTTGGCTCTCATCAAGAATGATAAACGCATCATTCAATGTACGACCACGCATGTAAGCCAGTGGAGCAACTTCAATCACGTTACGTTCAATCAGCTTCTCAACTCGCTCAAAGCCAAGCATTTCAAACAGTGCATCGTAAAGCGGACGCAAATATGGGTCTACTTTTTGGCTTAAATCACCTGGTAGGAAACCAAGCTTCTCACCAGCTTCAACAGCAGGACGAGTCAGTAGGATTCGACGAACTTCTTGACGTTCAAGTGCATCAACCGCAGCCGCAACAGCTAAGTACGTTTTACCAGTACCAGCAGGTCCAATACCAAAAGTGATGTCATGAGTGACCATATTCATTAGGTATTGTGCTTGGTTTGGCGTACGAGGTTTGATGACGCCTTTTTTAGTCTTAATGGTCACTTCTTTGCCGTAGTCGATTTCAGACTCGACGTGTTGCTCCAAAATGCCAGACTCAGTGACCGCCAGATGCACTTGCTCTGGTTCGATATCGATTATGTTGCCTTTAACTGGAGCCGTTTCAACATAGAGGTGTTTGATGATGTCTAAAGCGGCGGCTGTAGTGTGAGGCTTACCGACAATCGTGAAAAAGTTGCTACGGTAATTAATCTCAACGCCCAGACGACGCTCAAGATGCTTGATGTTGTCGTCAAATGGTCCGCATAAACTTGCCAAGCGCTTGTTGTCTGCTGGCTCTAGATTTATCTCTAAGGTAACGATTTTATTGCTCAAATTAGCCTCTCATTTTGTGCCACTCACTCTTAAATATAAAAAAGAGCAAAAAGCCCGATTTAGACCGGGCTTTTGATGGTGATATCCCTATTTCTAAGATGGTCACTTAGTTAGGTAATTTCAAGCTTTGTGTTTGCGCTTTGTGCTCAAACAGTTGTATTGCCTATGGCGTAAATGTCGCTACACCTAGCTCGTCTTCACGTTTTGTTTTTTCCATCATTTCTGCTGGAGTCATTACAACGCGTAGACCCATGTCTTTTTCTGTGCGAACTAGCTCACCACGTAGTGAGTTAGTGTAAACCTCAGTGATCTTCACATCTACAAACTGACCGATTAGGTCTGCAGAACCTTCGAAGTTCACAACACGGCTGTTTTCAGTACGGCCACGCAGTTCCATGAGATTCTTTCTTGATGGACCTTCAACAAGAATACGCTGCTCTGTGCCTAGCATTAGACGAGAGAAACGCATAGCTTGTGTGTTTACTGTTTGTTGCAGTTCGTACAGACGATCTTTTTTCTCTTGTGCTGGTACATCACATGGGTAATCTGCCGCTGGCGTACCTGGACGTGGAGAGAAAACAAAGCTGAAGCTCATATCGAAATCAACTTCTTTAATTAGCTTCATTGTATCTTGGAAGTCTTGCTTAGACTCACCAGGGAAACCAACAATAAAGTCAGAGCTGATTTGAATGTCAGGACGAGCTTTACGCAGTTTACGGATAATAGATTTGTACTCGATAGCCGTATGTGGACGCTTCATCATCGTAAGAATACGGTCACTCCCACTTTGTACTGGTAGGTGAAGGAAGCTCACTAGTTCAGGGGTATCTTTGTAAACTTCAATGATGTCGTCACCAAACTCAAGCGGGTGGCTTGTTGTGAAACGAATACGGTCGATACCGTCGATAGACGCAACTAGGCGAAGGAGCTCTGCAAATGTGCAGATGTCACCTTCGTGAGTAGGGCCTCGGAATGCGTTTACGTTTTGGCCTAGCAGGTTTACTTCACGTACGCCTTGCTCGGCAAGTTGTGCAACTTCGAATAGCACATCATCCATTGGACGACTAACTTCTTCACCACGAGTATATGGAACAACGCAGTAAGTACAGTACTTAGAACAACCTTCCATGATAGAAACGTAGGCTGTTGCGCCGTCTGCTTTTGGTTCTGGCAGGTTATCGAACTTTTCGATCTCTGGGAAAGAGATGTCCATTACTGGCTTTTCGTTAGACAGTGATGACTTAATCATCTCTGGCAAACGGTGTAATGTTTGTGGGCCAAAGATTACGTCTACGTAAGGTGCACGTTGACGAATGTGATCACCTTCTTGAGTCGCTACACAGCCACCCACACCGATCACCACACCTTCTTTTTTATCTTTAAGCGTTTTCCAACGACCAAGCTGGTGGAATACTTTTTCTTGCGCTTTTTCGCGGATAGAACAAGTATTCAATAGTAGTACGTCTGCTTCCTCAGGTACTTCAGTTAGCTCATAGCCATTTGCAGCGTTAAGCAGGTCAGCCATTTTTGATGAATCATATTCATTCATCTGACAGCCCCAAGTTTTAATTAGCAGTTTCTTACTCATTATATGTTCGCTCGATCGTTAGTTTAATTTAAGGGAGCAAATCGCCCATTATTCATCCGCTAGCTCCGTTCGTCATAATTCGGTATTCAATTTTATGACAGGCTCTAGCGGCAAGCGGCGTATTGTACTGGTTTCAAAACCGACTGACTAGTAGTCTGAACAAATCTCTTATGTAGTGGTTTTTATTATCGTCAACGCCATATGCCATAAGGGGTAACCCTTCTTTCGAATAAGGTTTTTGGTTACAAGTTCGTTATGAAAAAGTACAATCAAAAACAGTCAAAGAATCAAACTGATAAGTACAAAATATGAACAGTTACGATATTGTAGTCGTCGGTGGCGGCATGGTTGGTGCAGCAACAGCAATCGGTTTTGCAAAGCAAGGTCTGAGTGTTGCGGTGATCGAAGGTTTTGCCCCACAAGCTTTTGATGAGTCGCAAGTGATGGACATTCGTGTGTCAGCGATTTCTCAAGCATCGGTCGATTTGCTTGAAGATCTTGGTGCATGGCAAAGTATTGCAGCGATGCGCGTCTGTTCTTACAAGCGATTGGAAACTTGGGAACACCCAGAGTGTCGTACTCGGTTTGATGCTGCATCTCTTGATTTACCTCGTTTAGGTTACATCGTTGAGAATCGATTAATCCAATTGGGTTTATGGGCTCAGTTTGATGCCTACAACAATCTCGAATTGTTATGTCCAGAAAAGCTCGATGAGATTGAGTTTGGTGAGACCAATATAGTCAAGCTTCAGTCGGGTACTCAGTTGTCCGCGAAGTGGGTGGTTGGCGCTGATGGTGCAAATTCAGCCGTCCGTCAGCAAGCAGGGATTGGTATTACGGCTTGGGATTACCGACAGCACTGCATGCTTATCAACGTAGAAACAGAACAGCCTCAGCAAGATATTACTTGGCAGCAATTTTTACCAAGTGGTCCTCGTTCATTTTTGCCTTTGTGTTCTCTAGTCTCTGACGATCAAGAAGTCGGGCAGGGCTCGTTAGTTTGGTATGATTCTCCACTGCGTATTAAGCAACTGTCAGCAATGCCCCCTGAAAAACTACGTAATGAAGTACTTACTCACTTTCCTAAAGAGTTAGGTGATATCAAAGTTTTGAACTCGGGTTCTTTTCCTCTGACACGACGTCATGCTCAATCATACTCAAAGAATAACTGTATTTTAGTCGGGGACTCTGCACATACGATTAACCCTCTAGCAGGGCAGGGTGTTAACTTGGGTTTTAAAGATGTGGCAGCACTATTGGATATCACCCAAGAGAAAGGTGAATTGAATCAATCTGTGGCGAGACGCTATGAAGTGATCAGAAGAGGTGACAATCTAATGATGCAAAGTGGCATGGACTTTTTCTACAAAACGTTTAGCAATGACATTGGCCCACTTAAGTTTGTGCGTAATGCAGCACTAAAGCTAGCAGAAAACTCAGGGCCGATTAAATCACAGGTGCTTAAATACGCTTTAGGGTTGTGATTGGTTAGTCCAAATTATCTAATTATAAAAGAAGGAGAGCTGAGGCTCTCCTTTTTTGATCTCGTGATAGTGCTTAGTGCTTAGTGCTTAGTGCTTAGTGCTTAGTGCTTAGTTCTTAATACTATTGCGTCACACAAACAGGCGCATCAATGGCTAAAGAGCATCCAGTATAAATGAGAGACCCATCCTCAATATTTCGTTTGAATGACGTGAGGTTGTTGGAGTGCTGGTTTGCGGAGATAAGCCATTGTCCGTCATTAGTGATATGAAAGTCGCGAGGGAACTTACCTTCAACATCGTAACTATCCATAAAAATGAGCTTTTGAGTGACGGAGTCTATTCTAAAACAACTGATTCTGGATTGATGTCGGCAAGACACATAAAGAAATTGCTCATCTGGCGATAGCTTAATTGCAGCCGCTGCTTCTCCTTTTTCCATATTAGGAAGTACATCAACTTCTTCCACAATATTCCACACTCCTAAAGACTTTTCCAAAATCAATATCGTTTCAGAGAGCTCACATACCACATAAGCTCTATCTTCAGCTTGGTTAAAGGTTAGATGACGAGGTCCATTCCCTGCACGCACTTTGATAGATTGCATTGGTTCATCAAGGAACTCTTCTTGCTCTTCGTCAAAGCAATAGAAGTTGATTCGATCGGTTCCGAGATCGACGGTGACAAACTGCGGAGAGTTCTTTAGGAAAAGGCTTTGATGAGCATGTGGGCCAGTTTGTCTTTCTGCATTTGGTCCAGAACCAACCATTTTGAGTGTTTTGAGCCGTTTATCGATATTGCCATTGATACTTAAACTAAAGATATCGAATGTCCCTGATGAATATTGCGATGTAATAGCAAACTTATTGTGGGGATCTATCGTGATATGACAAGGGTGATCTCCTGAGATTGGCCCAGTATTTGACGCTATTGTTGAATCAGAATTCGGTATATGAATCAGTTGTGGTTGTATCTTTTGGTCAACTTCAGAAGCTGTGTAGACCCCCAGCTTTGTCGTGGTAATAAACGAGGGGTTAGTGCAGGCCGCTATAAGCTCTAAAGGCAACAGCGTTCCCGTTTCTAGATCTAACTGAGTTTGATATACACCTTGGCTATTACGTGGAGAGTCTGTGTAGCAACCGATCGTTAAAGGGAGGGGTTTCATAGGCAGTCATACTCAGTTAGGAAATGGAGCAGACATTGTCTAATAAAATTGAGGTTATAGGAGAGAATACTTGGTGACTTGGCTTGCAGATTTACATATTCCAGATAAAACAAAACCCAGCTAAAAAGCTGGGTTCTATTCAATGATGGTGCGGTCGGAGAGAC